>DATLIL010000371.1:0-3224 GCA_035539475.1 Polyangiaceae bacterium | reverse complement strand
CTTCGAGCCAGTGGCGGCTTCCTCGAGCGGCAGTTCTTCCACCGGCCCGTGAGGAGTCGCTTTCAAGAATACTGCCGATGTGCGCCTTGCGGGCTCGTCCTTCGCCATGGCGGGCCCGTGCCCCCCGAGCGAGACCATCCGTCGCATCGTCTCGACCGTGGCGGTCAAATCGGCGTGGACCAGCCGGTCCTCGCGAAGGTAGGGCACGGTTTGCCGATACTCTTCGACGATAGCCCGGCTCTTGCCGCTCGCTTTCTCGATGCCACGAAGCTCGATTGCCTGCGACGCCGCCATCAACAAGATGCCCGTCAGCTCTTGCAGATGCTGAACGGAGGCTCGCAGGTCGAAAGCCGCGTGGGTGCCCAGGCTATTGACGTCCTGATTGTCGCCCTCGGTCGGGATGACGAACGAAGCATGCGACTGAGCGAGCTTGCGGCACTGGACCGTGAGCGACGCTGCGAGGATTTGGATCGGGCGAAAACCGCTGTAGTTCGTCGGATCGTCGATCAAGTTGACCGGGAGTCCGCGGTTTTTGCGCGGGTGCACCAGATTTGCGACCAACGCGTGGAGCCAGGTGGCTGCCTGAGCGATGTCGGCGCGGAGCATGTCGCAAGCCGAGCTCACGTAGTAGCCCATGAAATTCGCGGTGTGATAAACCTGCTCGTGCTCCGGCACGACGATCGGGTTGTCATTCACCGAGTTCATTTCGGATTCCACCCACTGCCTCGCCCGCGCCAGGTTCTCGTAGAACACTCCGAAGCCTTGGGCGACCGAGCGGAGCGAGTAGTAGTCCTGCACACCGATTTCAGCCGTGCCCTCGGAGCGCGCCTTCTCGAGATCGCGAATGAGGCGACTGCCAGCCCAGGCCGAACGAATGCGTTCAGCGACCGCCAGCTCACCGCGGTGGCCTTTGAGCTCGTGTACGATCGGGTGATATCCCTCCTCGATCACCAGCAGTGATTCCAGAGCCATCGCAATGACGGACAGCATCGAGTCGAACAGATCCGAGAGATCGTGCAGGGCAAGGCCTGCGATGCTGCTCATGAAGGAGGTGCCGTTGATGAGCGCCAAGCCTTCGCGCCCCTGGACCCGGAGTGCCGGCAGCCCGAGCTGGCTCAACAGCGTTCGCACGGGGATCGTGCAGTCATCGTAGCGAACCTGCACGTCTTCACCCACGACCGCTGCGGCGATGGTGGCGAGCGGAATCAGGTCCCCGCTGGCACCGATGGAACCGTAGCGGAAGCAGTCAGGGGTGATGCCGCGGTTCAGAAACTCGAAATAGGCGTCGACGACTTCCGGACGCACGCCCGAGTAGCCGCGAGACAGGCAGCGCGAGCGGAGCAGCATTGCGCCGCGCACGATCTCGGTAGGGGCGCGCTCGCCCATGCCGCAATTGTGCGATTTGATTAGGCTAATTTGCCGGTTCTTGAGCGAGTCTTGATAGTGCTCGCCTTCGTAGTCGTCGAGGTGTTCGTCGAGCAACACCACTTGATCGCCGAACTGCGTGTTGAGGCCATAGATCGGTACGCGGCTGTCGACCTTGCTCGTGAAGAAAGAGTGGCACGCGTTCATGTTGGCTCGCGTGGCCGCCTCGAGCGACACAGACGCTCCATGGCGCGCGACCGCAACCAGCGTCTTCAAGTCGACGTTCAGCGAGTCCCCGACCACGACCTCGTGCCTCGAAAGGTCATTCATAGTTTTCCCTCCTGTCCCTCATTGTCGTCCGATGCCTAACCGGCATGCGGTACGCTCTGTTCAGAAACCACGAAAGCGCATCAACCCCGTGCCCCGCCTGCGGAGCCACCTCCCTGCGCAGTCACTCGACGCCTCATTTTTTTACTAGCAACTCTCTTTAACATCGCGCCTGAACAACGTCCACTTCCAAGAGCAGGAGCGAGCATTGATGAAGCTCGCAGACGAGTCGGTCTCTGCCAACGCCTTCCGCCATTCGTTCGTGGGGTGAGTAGATCAAGGCCGGCCGTAAGGCACGCACGCGAGTCGCATTGCACGTCGACGCATTAATGACGTCTGCTGCTTACAAAAACGTCAGCAGCGGCCAGCGCACGTTCATCGTGCGGTCGAAGAGACACCTCCCCCCCTTAAGTGGTGTCATGCCTGGACGGAGATCTCGGGAAGAGTCAGAACCGTTGCAGGTTTCGACGTCGTGAATGAATCGTTCATGAAGGCCGCCGAGCTCACGTAGACACTCCAATTGCACGGCCGACCGACTCGTCGTCCACTCGAAAAAAAAACTGCTCAAACTTGCTGCAAGTGGGTACACCGATACGGACGCAAGCGCCCGATCAAGGGTCGACCTACTCGAGTCCGTCCGGCTCTAGCAGGGCCCGCTCAGGATCGGGGGCGGTTGGCGTGTACACCAGGCCGCTCGGCGTGAGCGGGCACGTCGCGATGCTGGGTCGAAGCGGAAAGACGCTGCCCAGGGATGTCGTATCTCCGGCGCGGAACGCGCTGGAGCTGAGAGAGCGTCCTCCGGCCTCGACGTAGCTCACCGTGAGCGCGCTCGTGTCCGGCGGAAGCTGAACGCGAAAGCGCGTCTTGTCGGGGGCGCGCTCGACGACGGTCTGGCCGGAGCGAATTGTGCCATCCATTGCCACGCGCACGCAGTCGGGCTTGAGCGTCCCCCGACAGTACGCGTAGTCCTGCTGGTCGCCGTCCGCGAAACATACGAGCAAGTTTGCACCAGGCCTTGCGCCAGGCGCTTCAATGACGTCGACAAACAAGGTTTGCGAATCGGAAATCACCGCTCGCAGTCTGGCTGTTGCCTTCGCAGTTCCCGGCAGGGCAACGCTGTGCGCGCTGTCGAGCGTCGTCGCGCAACGGTCGAAGCTCGCCACTTTCCAGGCCTCCGTGGTGAACTCGCTGCCGAGCTCGAGCTTTGGAATGGCGAAGGCCGGACCCCGCCGGCGCGCGGGGCACTCGCCGTTGCTCGTTTGCCACTCCGACGTGAACGACAGTTGTGTAAGGTCCCAGTTCCACGACTGTGAGTCGTCGGTGCCTCTTGCCCGCCCGACCCACTCGCTTCGCCTCAGCATGCCGAGCGACTCGAGCGAAACCTCCACGTCGCCGTGCGCGCGGGTCCAGCCGCCGCAACCTGGTCCAGGTCCCTGCCATTGGACGGTGGCCGTGGTCGGTGCGGTTGCAGCGGGCGGTTTCACCGAGAGCACCGCCATGCCGTCGCAAGCAACCCCGTACCCAGTGTCTTC
>DATLIL010000370.1:0-4653 GCA_035539475.1 Polyangiaceae bacterium | reverse complement strand
TTTGTAAGCTCAAGCCTTTTCTCCGCGTCGGCAGCGGCGTCTGCGATGGAATCGCCGAGGGCAGTCCCGCAGTGCCAGTAGGAGGCGAAGACGCCATCAGTCCCGGACTCGCCTCGGATAACGATAAAATAGGTCACTGTTCCTCAGTGCGCTTCTCGCGCCGCCTAGAGCGCCTTGCGCAAGCAGACCACGCGCTCGATCTCGTCGAATCCGAGCGCATGGTGTGCTGCGAGGCTTGCGTCGTTGCCAACCTCGACGTCGCTGGCGATCTCGGTGAAGCCCGCCGCTCGGGCCCAGGCTTCGGCAGTCTCGATCAGCGCGCGGCCCACACCACCGCCGCGCGAGCTTTCTTCGACGTACCAACCTTCGACGAACGGCACGGGTGAGCTGTCACAGCCCGCAGCGTACTTGCGCTGATCGAGCTCGAGGAACCCGACGACGCGCTCCGCGGCCTGCGCGACGAAGACGAGCAGCGTTCCCGGGTCTTCGAAGTAGGCTTGCGTTTCAGCGTCGTGATCCGCAAACGCGCCCGGCCACAATGCCGCCCGCATTCGTAGCCACTCCGCGCGATCCCCGCGTTCGACCTGCCTGATCGATGGCTGCATCCCGCCGATTTTAGCCGCTACTCCGCGCGAAAGGGCTGCCAGCCTTCCGGCGTCCAGCGGTAGAGCTCGGTCGTGATCGGGTAGGCAGCGCCGGGATCCCGCTTCTCGGCCTCGAGAACCTGCGTCAGCATTTTCAGCGCTTCGGTGTTCCCGCTGCCCGTGACGAGCAAGATGTCACGACCGATGGGCGCCACCACGATATCTCCCTGAACGCGGCTCTGCAGCGCCGGCCACTCGGAGTGCAGGATCATCATCGACGCGTCGTAGCCGTTCGCGAGCGCCATCGCGTACAGGCCCATTCCTGGCTTGGGCTCGGCCAGCTTGAAGCCGCCCGCCGCCTGCTTGAGGTTTTCGAGCGCCCGGCTGAGCGCCTGCTCTCCGCTGAGACCGAGCTCCGCGAGATCACTGTCTTCGAGCGGCCTCGTCATCAACGGCGAGTCCTGGACCAGAACGACGCGCAGGTCGCCTGCCAGCGGGAAGGAAACGAGCTTGGTCGACTGTCCCTTCTCGGCCAGCTTGGCCTCCATCTGCGCCAGCCAGTTCGCCGTCTTGAGCACGGCCATGAGCGACTCTGCCGTGAGCTTACCTGGCGGCCCGCTGACCACGATCTGGCTGAACCGCGCCACTCGCTCGTCGCACGAGTCGGGCATCTGCTCACACTCTGCCTGCAAGTTCGCGAGATTGACCTGCAGCTCCTGCTCGGTGTGCACCTTCAAGTCGAGCGGCCCGAGCACCTCGACCCGCGTGCCCGGCCTGATCCGCTCGATCTCCGCCGCGACGCGCTGCGCGAGGCTGCGCTCACCAGCGGGCGAAGCAGTCTGATCCGACCCGTCCTTCGCGCGAGCCCCACTGCCCGCACCGCCGCACGCGACGAGAACGAAGACGGCGAACAACAGCGCAACCCAGCGAAAAGCCCGTGACCCGCGCACCTCGAACATGCCCGCCATGCTACCCCCTTTGTCCGAGTCAGTGCCGGCGCCGCGGCCACAAAAAGAGAGCGGCGAGCCCTCGAAGTGAGAGCCCGCCGCTTTCTGCGACTCAGCGAGTCTTCTGAGGGATCAGAAGTCGCCGCCGCCCATGCCGCCGTGGGAGTGGCCGCCAGGAGCCGCCTTCTCCTCCTTGGGCTTCTCGGCGATCATCGCCTCGGTCGTGAGCATGAGGCTCGCGACGCTGGAGGCGTTCTGCAGGGCCGAGCGCACGACCTTGACCGGGTCGATCACGCCTTCGGCCACGAGATCACCGTACGTGGCGGTGGCCGCGTTGAAGCCGAAGTTGCCGCTGCCTTCGCGCACCTTCTGCACCACGATCGAGCCCTCTTCGCCGGCGTTCGCCACGATCTGACGGAGCGGCTCCTCGAGGCAGCGACGGATGATGCGCACGCCCACCTGCTGCTCGTCGCTGAGCTTCAGGCCGTCGATGACCTTCTGAGCGCGGAGCAGCGCGACGCCGCCGCCGGGGACGATGCCCTCTTCCACGGCCGCACGGGTCGCGTGAAGGGCGTCCTCGACGCGGGCCTTCTTCTCCTTCATCTCGGTCTCGGTCGCGGCGCCGACCTTGATCACCGCCACGCCGCCGACCAGCTTGGCCAGGCGCTCCTGGAGCTTCTCGCGGTCGTAGTCGCTGGTGGTGTTCTCGATCTGGCTGCGGATCTCGGCCTGGCGGCCCTTGATCTTGTCCTTCGCGCCCGCGCCGTCGACGATCGTGGAGTTGTCCTTGTCGATCTTGACGCGCTTGGCGCGGCCGAGATCGCTGATCGTGACGTTCTCGAGCTTGAGGCCGAGCTCCTCCGCGATGACCTGGCCACCGGTGAGGATGGCGATGTCCTTGAGCATCTCCTTGCGGCGGTCGCCGAAGCCGGGGGCCTTGACGGCGGCGCAGGAGAGCGTGCCACGGAGCTTGTTGACGACGAGCGTGGCGAGAGCTTCGCCCTCGACGTCCTCGGCGATGATGAGCAGCGGCTTCTGCTGGCGGGCAATCGCCTCGAGGACCGGGAGCAGGTCCTTCATGTTGGCGATCTTCTTCTCGCTGAGCAGGATGTAAGCGTCCTCCAGGGACACTTCCATGCGCTCCGGATCCGTCACGAAGTAGGGCGAGAGGTAGCCGCGGTCGAACTGCATACCCTCGACGACGTCGAGCGAGGTGTCGGCGCTCTTGGCCTCTTCGACCGTGATCACGCCTTCCTTGCCCACCTTCTCCATGGCCTCGCTGAGCAGCTTGCCAATCGTGGTATCGCCGTTGGCGCTGACCGTGCCGATCTGAGCGATCTCGTTCGGATCCTTCGTCGGCTTGGACATCTTCTTCAGCTCTTCGACGATGACCTCGACGGCCTTGTCGATGCCGCGCTTGATCTCCATCGGGTTGTGACCCGCGGAAACCAGCTTGGAGCCCTCACGGAAGATCGCCTGGGCGTGCACCGTGGCGGTGGTGGTGCCGTCGCCGGCGATGTCGGAGGTCTTGGAAGCGACCTCGCGCACCATCTGCGCGCCCATGTTCTCGAACTTGTTCTCGAGCTCGATCTCCTTGGCGACGGTGACGCCGTCCTTGGTGACCGTGGGCGAGCCGAAGCTCTTCTCGATGACGACGTTGCGGCCGCGCGGGCCGAGGGTGACCTTGACGGCGTTCGCGAGTGCGTTCACGCCGTTGAGGATCAGGCTTCGCGCGTTTTCGGTGTACGTAATTTCCTTGGCAGCCATGGTTCTGGTTCCTCCCTAAATCACTTTTCGATGACGCCGAGGATGTCGTCCTCGCGCAGAATGAGGTGCTCTTCGCCGTCCAGCTTGACCTCGGTGCCCGAGTACTTGCCGAACAGGATGCGGTCGCCGGCCTTGACCTCGGGCGCGTGACGCTGACCGTCGTCGCCGAGCTTGCCGTTGCCAACAGCGATCACCTCGCCCTCGATCGGCTTCTCTTTGGCCGTGTCGGGGATGATGATGCCGCCCTTGGTCTTCTCTTCTTCCTTCACTCGCTTGACGATGACCCGGTCCTGCAGGGGTCGAATCTTGGTCGCCATGTCGTGTTCCTCGCGGGGGTTTGGGGGTTCGGTCGGGAGCTGGCGGCGCCAACTCCGCGAAATTGCTTGGCTTGCGCCGATTGTTAGCACTCTGCCTTGGTGAGTGCCAACGCAGTGCCGCGGCAACATATGCCGGCCCCGGGCGCCGTCAAGGAGCCGGCAACGATTTCTGCAGAGTTTCATTGCCGGGCCGGAGCCCGACACCTGGACGGATTGGCAGCCGGAGGGGGAGAGTGCTGAAAAAGTTATCCCCACCTGGCCGCACGTTCAGACCTGAGTAACGCCGCGCACCTACAATTTGATTAGTGCCCACTTCCACGAACGCTCAACCCACGGTGGCTCTCTCGACCAACCTCGACGGCTTTTTCGAGGAGCTCGTCACGCAGGCGCTGCACGAACGGCAGACTCCAGCCACGGCGGCGGCCAGCACTTACCTCGTCGCGCTCCTGCGAGACTACGCGCACCCCGCGCGTGAGGCAGCGGAGCCGCTCAGCCGCTCGCTCACGCTGCTGCTGGCCGAAGCGCTCGACTCGGCCGGCAGCGAGCGCTTCGAGCGCCTCAAGACTCTCGGCGACGGCGTGCTCTACGTGCGCGGCTTTTTCCCCGACCACCTGGCGACGCGCGGGGTGGCGCTGGACTACGTCGACGCCGTCGGTGCGCGCGCTTACGACGGCGCCGCGACCATGCTGCGGCGGGGCGGCAGCGGTCACGCTTTCGAGCTATTCGACGAGCTGGCGCACAACTTCGACGCCTTCGCCGGAGCGCTGCACGTGATCGCCGATCGTTTTCTCGCGAACGCCGCGCTCTCGTCGGAGAGCGGCGTGCTCAAGGTCTATGAACGCTGGCTGAAGACGGGCTCGAGCCAGCTCGCGGCCGTGCTCGGCGTGCAGGGCCTGGTCCCTGTGCGCGGTAACGGGGAGACGCATTGAAGCAGCATGAGCGGCGCGCGCGGGCGCTGCGGCGCCTGCAACGTGGAATCGAACGCTACTACGGCCTCGAGCGCGCCCCCGACGTCGCCCTCTTCGTCGAGGACGGCGC
>DATLIL010000369.1:0-3218 GCA_035539475.1 Polyangiaceae bacterium | reverse complement strand
AGCATGGCCTCGGGCCTGGCGAGAGCCGGGGACACCGGGTCGAGCTGCTCCTTTTCGCGACGCTCGACGTAGCGCACCTGCCCGGCGACGCCGCGCAGGCTCCAGGCGCCAGTCACCGCCGCGTGCCCTGGCTGCACGTCGAGCCGCTCCACGAGCGGGAGCCCATCCCCGCGCACCACCTCCTGGCGTTCGACCCGCCACAGACCGGCTGCGCCTCCCACGAACGTGGCCGGGAACATGCTCGACGGATAACTCTGGCTCATTTCCGCTACGCGCCGTTTTCGGCGAGCGTTGGTTTCAGGAACGTTGCCGTTGCAGCGCGCGCTTGCCTCAGCCGAGCAGTCCGCCCTTGATCACGAGACCGACGACGCCGGCAGCGACAATCACGAGCGGCTCCTGAACCTTCTTGAAACGCAGGAGAATGCCCAGGGTCACGGCGAAGATCAGCACGGTGGCGACGTCGTAGATCGCTCGCCGCCCGAGCACGAAGGCGGCGCCGGCGATGGCACCGGTCGCCGCTGCCGTCACGCCATCCACGAAAGCCTTCAGGCTCGCGTTCTTGGAGAACTTGCGAAAGTACGGCGCGGGCAGGATGGTGAGCAGATAACAGGGCAAAAACGTGGCGAGTCCGGCCACTGTCGCTCCGGCGAATCCGGCCACCAGGTAACCGATGAACGCGGTCGTGATCACGACGGGCCCGGGCGTGATCATGGCGACCGCCACCGCATCGAGAAACTGCTGGTTGTCGAGCCAGCCGAAACGATTGACCACGCCGCCATGAAGGAACGGCACGATCGCGAGGCCGCTGCCGAAGACGAAGGCGCCGGCTTCGGCAAAGTACCAGCCGATCGTGGCAAGCGTCCCCGCCGTGGCCGGCCCATGGATGCCCGTCACGCTCCAGAGCGGCAGCGCGAACGCGGCGGCGCTCCCGCCGAGCTTCGGCGGAGCCTTCACCAGCATGGCGAGAACACCGGCGCCGACGAACAGCCAGATGATTTCCGACTCGGTCCAGGCCGTGACGAGCGCACTGACCGCGAACAGGCTCCACATGAGCTTGTCCTTGCCCAGGCTCATCTTCGTCAGCTTGTAGGCGCTGCGAGCGACGATCGCGATGACCGCGGAGCCGATGCCGTAGAAGACGCCCTGCATCCAAGTCAGGCCACCGAAGCGGACGTAGACCGCCGAGATGGCCAGCACCATGATGAAGGACGGCAAGATGAAGGCCGCGCCAACGAGGGTCGCGCCGAGGATGCGCCCGCGCACCCAGCCAAGATAGATGGCGAGCTGCGCCGCGAGCGGCCCCGGTGCGAGCTGCGCCAGCGCCAGGCCCTCGAGGTAGTCCTCCTTGCTGATCCAGCGCTTCCGCTCGACGAGGTCGCGCTGCATGTAGCCGGCGAGCGCAATCGGACCGCCGAAGCCGAAGGTCCCGAGGCGAAGGAAGTACAGGGTGAGGTCGCGCAGTGAGCAGGGCGCGAGCTCAACGGGCTGTTCGATCGGAGCGGCAACGGAGGCGGTCGTCATTGCAGTGGCTCCACGAACCTACCCGCGTGAAATGACGAAAGCCCGGCAGAACCGGGCTTTCGTTTGGAGCGGGAGAAGGGATTTGAACCCTCGACGTCCACCTTGGCAAGGTGGCACTCTACCGCTGAGTTACTCCCGCGGAAGAGGCGCATACGTACTTTCCGGCGAGGCCTCTGTCAAGGACGGAGCGCGCTTTCTGTGCTGTGCGGCCGGCGGGCCCGGACGGAGGTCAAGGTCCCGGTTCAATTGGGGTTCTTGGAGGCTGCCGCGCTTTCAGCGGGCCCGCCTTGCTACCCTCCTCGCCCGTGTCGCGTCTCCATGCCGCCCTGGCTCAGGCTGCGACGGGCGAGACATCCGTCGCTCGGCGCACGGAGCTCGTTCGCCGCTTCGAGCTCGCTCCGGCGGAAGCGGCCGTGTTGCTCGCCATCGAAGAGGCCGCCCTCGAGCGTTATGCGGGCTCGCTCGTCGGCAAGCGGCGGGGGGAGCTCGAGCGCGTCGTCCCGCTGACCCGCCGGGTGTGCCCGGACCTCGGCGCCCGCTACGTGCGCTGGCTCGCGGAGCATCCAGCGGCGCCCCGCGACGATGTGCTGGCTCCCGGCGAGGCGGAGGCACTGCGCGCGCTGCCGGAGCTCGCCGCCGAGCTCGAGGCGGACGAGAGTCTCGTGGCGTACGCGGCGGAGCTCTTGCGCTTCGAGGTGCTGCGGACCTGCTCGCGCCGCGACGGAGAGCGCCGTGAGCTCGTCACCGGCATCGCGCTGTCACAAGTCCTGGCCGATCTCGAGCGCGGGCTCGTGCCGACCGAGGCGGCACCGCACGCCGAGACCCATCGCTTCTCATTTCCGCGCACGGAAGGGTCTGCGGCGGGACTGCGCGAGTCGACGCGGCATTTCGTCGGTGCCGGCATTGGTTATCGTGCGCGCTACCGCGAGGGGCTCCTGTCCGGCGACGGCGTGCCGCAGGTGCTCGAGCTCGTGCCGGACCACTTCTTTGCGCGGCCAGAGGCGATCGGCGCGCTGGCTGAGCGATTTTCGCTGGTGTTCCACGACGTGGGGCTCTCGCTCGGGACGCTCGACCGGCGCGACGAGGTGGTGCGGGCTCGGCTGCGGCGGCTGCGAACGCTGGTCGAGCGCGCGCGGCCGCTGGTGTTCTCGGACCATCTGGCACTGACGCGGTCCAGTCGAGTCGACCTCGGGCACCTTTGCCCGCTGTGGATGACGCGTGCCGTGCTGAGCGAAGTCGTCGACGCCGCGCGCTTCGTACAGGACGAGCTCGGCATGGGCCTCAGCCTCGAGAACATCGCGCTTCCATTTCTGCTGGACGGCGCGGACTACGAGGAGCCAGAGTTCTTCCACGAGCTCGGCGAACGGGCGGGCGTCGGGCTCTTGCTCGACGTTTCGAACCTCCTGGTCAACGCCAGGAACTTCGGCTTCGCGGCAGAGGACTTGCTCGAGCGCTATCCGCTCGAACGCGTGTCGGTGATTCACCTCGCCGGCAGTCGCTCGGAACGCGGCTTCGAGGTCGACAGCCACGACGCGCCGGTGAGCGACGCGAGCTACGCGCTCGTCCGGCAAGCGCTCGTTCGAGCGCGGCCGCGAGCGATCATCGTCGAGCGCGACGAGCGCATGCCGGCGCTGGCGGAGCTCCTGGACGAGGCACGCCGGGCGGAGGCGCTCGCGTGACGGCGACCGTGAAAGAGC
>DATLIL010000368.1:0-1517 GCA_035539475.1 Polyangiaceae bacterium | reverse complement strand
CCTTGAGTTCCGCATAAGCTTCGCCAAGCATGATGTATACCACTGTACGATAATGACATTTTGCGCGAAATCGCGATCAAGCGTGTGTGCCAAAGAAAGCTCGATGGTGGATCTGACCTCCCCCAGCCGGCACACGCTCAGCGCACGTTGGGCCGCAATCGGTCGTCGTGACCATCCATTTCGGGCGCCGGGTCCCGGCCGAACGCGCGCGCGAGTGCCTCGATGTGCTTGGGTTCTGTCCCGCAGCAGCCGCCGAGGATGGTGGCGCCCGCTGTTCGCCATTCGCGCGCCAGCTCGACGTAGCGGTCCGCTGCACCTGGCGCACCCCAGCCGAGACCGTCGGCTGGATCGCCAGCGTTTGCATATGCACCGAACGGGACACCGACCCGCGAGAGCCGCTCGACGTACGGAAGCGTGAGTCGAGCGCCCGTGCAACATACGAGCACGGCCGCCGCCCCCGCACGGACGCAATCGCGAGCACCGCGCTCCATTGCTTCGGCCGTCATCAACGCCCCGTCTGGCCCCGCCGTCAGCGCGACCCATGTCTCGACCCCCGTAGCGACCGCCGCCTCCACAGCGATGCACGCCTCACCTGTATGAGGAAACGTCTCGCAGATGAGCAGGTCGACGCCCTCGCGAGCAAGGGCACCGGCGAGCGCGACGTGAGCTGGCTTCGCCTCGTCCGGAGACGGAGAGAGGTCGGGACGGTAACAGTCGAAAATCGGCGCGATGCTGCCTGCCACTCGTTGCTTCGGCGAGGCATCCCGGACGAGCCGCACCGCGGCTGCGACGAGCTTCGGCCACCTATCCGGGAAAGTCCCGGGCTGTGTCCGGAATGTGTTGGTGCGAGCTACGGCGGCGCCTGCACGCGCATAGTCACGATGGATGGCTCGGACGACCTCCGGCGCAAGTTCGAGCGCATACGCGCTCCACCCCGGACCTTGTGTCGGTACCCCGCGAGCAGCAAGCTCGGTCCCCATCGCTCCATCGAGAACAATCATCGCCTGACGATCCATACGCCACCACGTGAGCCAATGCGCGAAGTGAAGGGTGACATCTTACCACCAACAACTGCATACATGCCCGTACACGACCTTGGACCCAAGCTCGCTTGGCTCGACATGGTGAACGTGAAGGTCAGCGCTCCAATTTGTGCCAAGGCGCCGAGAACCCGAAGCACCGACGCTCGCGCTCGAGCCACGTGCTCGAAGGCCCGTAGCGTATGATGGTCATCGATGGCCTCCTATTCTCGGCGTCCAATTTCCGCCGCCATGACGCGCCCCGGCGACGTTGCTGTCAAATTGACGAACGAATTGGGTGCAAATCAGCCATTCATCCCACTGGCCTTCTCGCACCTGATCGCAAATGTCACAGGAGAGCGCCCATATGGTCACTCCGGCCTCGTCGTAGCGCCAGGGCGTCTCATCGAGGTCAATGGCGGCTTACCAGCAGATGAGTCAGGGGCCTCACGCCTGGTCACGAACATCTGTCGCTCGCAACTGGATAAGGACTTCAAG
>DATLIL010000367.1:0-2776 GCA_035539475.1 Polyangiaceae bacterium | reverse complement strand
GTCGTACCAGTACAAGTTCGTCGTGGACGGCGCGAACTGGATCACGGACCCGGCGAACCCGGACCTCGCCAGCGACGGCTACGGCGGCTGGAACTCCGTCGTCACCGTCGTCTGCGAGTAGGCACAGCTCGAAAGGACCTGCGCCGCGAGCTCGGACCGTCAGTGCTCGCGGCGCAGGAGCGCTACGGGAAAGTCCGCACAGAGGTCGGCGCAGCTCGAGCGCCCCTGATACGAACGCTCGCCGAGCACGTCGCGCCAGCGTCCAGGCGGTAGCGTCAGCGTCGTGCCTTGCAGCCCTTCGGGTGCCGCGCCCAGCAGGCGCGGCGTGACGGTGAGCACTTGCTCGCCGCGCACGAAGGCCACCACGTGCTCGCGAAATCGACCGTCGGCCCAGAGCGGCTCGTACGAGGCTTCGGGTCCGACGAATGCGGAGCAGAGCTCGCGGCGCAGCTTCAGCGTCCGTGTCAGCAGCCAGGCCTTGGGCAAGCCTTCTGCTCGAGCGGCCCAGGCCTGCCTGGCGTCGAGCTGGCTGACGTCGCGCAGCAGCTGTTGCCGGGCACGGAAATCGACGGCCTGGCGATTGTCGGGATCGACGAGGTGCTCTTCCCAGAGCTCACTGCCCTGATAGATGTCCGGCACGCCAGGCGCCGTGAGCTTGAGCAGCAGCTGAGCCAGCGAGTAACGGCGCGCGAGCGCCAGGACGGACACCAGAAAGTGTTCGAGATCGGCGATGAAAGCTCGCGACGCCAGCACGTATTCGATGTAGGCGCCGAGCCTCTCCTCGTAGTCCGGCGCCCGCTCGAGCCACGACGTATGGGTCTTGGTCTCACGCGCCGCCTTCAGCGCATACTGCAGCAGGCGCTGCTCCGAGATCGGCCAGACCCCGATCAGCGTCTGGTACAGGTGGTAGCGCATGGCGGCGTCGACAACCGGCGCTCCAGCCAGGAGGTCGTTCCAGCGCAGCACCGCCGCGCGAAACGCACCCGGCATTTCCGAGAGCACGGTGATGCGAAGGCGCGCATCTTCGCCGCGCTTGGTGTCGTGGGTCGACGTCGTGTTGAGCGTGCGCGGACGCCCGGCGAGCACCTCCAGACAGTGGGCGTGGAAATCCTCGACGGAGAAGGCGGCGTCGTCGGGATCACCACCGAGCTCACACAGCGAGAGCAGCGCTCCGAAGCGGTAGAAGGCCGTGTCTTCGATGCCCTTGGCGGCCGCGGCCAGCGAAAGCTGCTGAAAGCGCTGTCTGAACTCCGCCGTGGCGCTGGAGCCCTTCAGCAGCAACTCCACCAGCGCCGCGACGAGAGGACCATGCTCGGGCTCCGCGGAGTGGACGACTGCGGCAGCCAGGCGCAGGGCGCGCTCGTCCGTCGCCGAAGCGGGACCAGTCAGGTCGAGCTGGGTGCGCCCGACGGACAGATTCACGACCAGAGCCTCGAGCGCGCCCTCCACGTCGTCGCGCGGATCGTCGCCTCGGCCTCGAGCCCGGCGAGCAGCCTTGGCGGTGCGCACGAGCTCGGCCTGGAACAGCTCGCAGAGCGCCCAGCGCTTCCCCTCGCTGCTCAGATCGGCAAAACACTGCGCCTCGGAGCCGGTGAGCTCGGCCCAGTGGCTCTCCAGCGTGCGCAAGCCATGGGGCTCCACGAATAGGCCCATGGCGACGGTCAAGAAGTCGTAGCCCGTGGTGCCGTCGACGGGCCACTGCAGAGGCAATTTTTCCGCCGGCCGGAGCGGCTTTTCCGCCAGGATCCAGGCTCCGGGAGCGGCGCGGCGCAGGCGCGCGAAATAGCCGGCAGGGTGCGCCAGCCCGTCGGGATGGTCGACGCGGATCCCTTCAGCCCAGCCCTGGCGGACCCAGCCGAGCAGCTGGGCATGGGTGGCGTCGAACACGTCCGCTTCCTCGACCCTGACGGCCGCGAGCTCGTTGATGTCGAGGTAACGACGGTAGTTGACGCGCGTGTTCCCGGCGCGCCCCTCGATCAGACGATAGTGCTGCTGTTCCAGGAAACCGCGTAGCGCAACGCGGTCGGAAGACATGCTCACCAGGTGCGTGAGGGTGAGCTCGTCCGCAGATTCCAGGCTGACGGGCAAGACGTAGCCCGGCACCCGCAACACCACGCGGTGACCGAGCTGCCCGACACCGATGCGCCCTTGCAGTATCAAGCGCTCGAGCGCCTCGGGCAGGATCGGCAGCACGATCTTGCGCGCCGGATCGAGCGAGAGGTCGATGTCGAAGTAGCCGAAGTAGGGGCTAATTTCGCCGCGCTCCAGCACGTCGCGCCACCAGGCGTTTTCGAGCGGTCTGGTGCTCATGTGGTTCGGCACCATGTCGACGATGGCTGCCAGTCCGCGGCTGGTCAGCGCCTCGCCGAGGACACGGTCACCGTCTTCACCCAGCATGCCGAGCGGCGCCGAGAAGCTCACGACGTCGTAGCCGTGAGTGCTGCCCGAAGCGGCCCTGAAACAGGGCGACAGGTAGGCGTGACTGACACCGAGCGCGCTCAAGTAGTCGAACGTTTCAGCGAGGCTCTCGCGGCGAACATGCGGCAACAGCTGAACGCGGTAACTGGCGATGGGCTCCGAGATTAATTTTTTCACCAGGCGGCACGAACTGCAGGGCGCATGCCATGGCTGGCAAGCGCGAGCGCGCCGGAAATCACGATCGCGACTGCAACGAACTGCACTCCGGTGCAGACGTGTGCACGAGCTCAGAGCGGCTGGTGATCAGCCGGCACCTGCGCACCCGAGAGATCGAACTCGAAATGTTTGCTGTAGATCG
>DATLIL010000366.1:0-1528 GCA_035539475.1 Polyangiaceae bacterium | reverse complement strand
GCGCAAGACGAGTACGAGGCGCTGGCAGAGCGCTCGCCCATGACGGCCGGGAGCGGCATGACCTCGGGTGACATCGCGCGCCCCGATCAGATGGTCGAAGGCATGCAGCTCGAGCGTGTCGTGCACGCGTGCATCGTCGAGCTCGATCCCGATTTTCGCGAGGTGCTGATCCTGCGAGACGTCGAGGACCTGAGCTACGAAGAGCTGTGCGAGGTGACGGGCTTGCCCGACGGTACCGTGAAAAGTCGGCTGCATCGCGCGCGCGCCATGCTCAAGCAGGCGGTGGAGCGTAAGATGGGAGACAGGGCCAAATGACCGAGGCCGAGAACCAAGCCGACAACCAGGCCGAGAATCAGGCCGGAGAGGAAGAGCTGGGCGCGGATCTGCGATCGGCGCTGAAGGGCCGCCCTCTGCAAGAGGCTCCTCCCGACGTGCTGGGTGGCTTCCAGCGCAAGCTGCGTGAGCGCAGCCGCGGGAAGTTCTACGGCGAAGGCTGGTCGACGAGCCGCCACCCGCCCATCAACACGTACCTGATCACAAGCTTGCTGATGCTGGCAGTACTGGGCGTGATCTACGCGCTGCTGGCGCCGCTCTCCGGCGAGCCCGCTCCGGTCGAGAACACGCCGCAGCCGATTCAAGTAGTCCCTGTCCAGCCGCGATGACGAGCGCGCGCCTCCAGCTCGAGCCCATCGGTGTCGTGCACTCTCCGTTCACGGAGAAGATGCAGGCGCCGCGTCAACCCGGCACACCCGAGAGCCAGGACGGCAGCATCGAGCTGTTCGCCGGGCGTGACTTCGAGCACGCGCTCGAGGACCTATCGACGTTCCGCTACATCTGGATCTTGTTCTGGTTCGATCGCGCGCAGGGCTGGCGACCCAAGGTGCTGCCGCCACGTAGCGAGAAGCGGCGCGGCGTGTTCGCGACGCGCTCGCCGCACCGTCCCAACCCGATCGGCATGAGCCTGGTGGAGCTGTCCGGCATCGACGGCCTCGTGCTCCAGGTCAAGGGGCTCGACTTGTTGGAAGGCACGCCCGTGCTCGACATCAAGCCGTACATTCCTTATGCAGACTCGCGCCCTGACGCGGATCACGGCTGGCTCGACGAAGCCGTGATTCCGAAGGATCCGCTGGCCGCTTTCGACGTCGATTTCAGCGCGGCAGCACGCGAGCAGCTGGCGCTGCTGCAGGGCTTCGGCGTCGAGCTCGAAGCGCCCATCCGCCAGGTGTTGTCCTTGGGACCGGAACCTCACCCGTACCGGCGCATCCGCAAGGTCGAGGGCGGGGGCCGCCTGGCGCTGAAGGATTTCCGGGTGCTGTTCACGAGCGAAGGCAAGCGCGTGACGGTGCAGTCCGTCGAGACCGGCTATCGCTCGAAGCAGCTCGCCGGCGACGACCCTGCGCTAGCTCCCCACCGCGCGCTTGCACAGCGCGTTCGGCCGTGACATCCTGCCCTTCGTTCCCGAGACCGGGGACCCCCACGCAGAAAGGAGCCCTCGAATGAATGCCGAAGTTCAAACGTGCGTCCGCTC
>DATLIL010000365.1:0-4820 GCA_035539475.1 Polyangiaceae bacterium | reverse complement strand
GTAGCCCCGCATTTCCCAGAAGCCCGGGTGATCCGCGGTCAGGAGCTCGATGCGCCGGATCCACTTGGCGCCCTTCCAGGCATACAGCTGAGGAGTGATCATGCGGACAGGGCCGCCATGTTCGCGCGGCAGCGGCCCGCCCTCGACCTCGTAGGCCAGGAGGACGTCGGGCTTGAGCGCCTCCTCCAGCAAGACATTGGTGCTGTAGTCGTCGTAGGCGTGGCACATCACGGCGACGGCGTCGTCGTGCGGCTCGCACAGGGCGAGGACGTCGGCCACACGCACGCCCTTCCAGCGGAGGCCGAAGCGCGACCAGGTGGTGACGCAGTGGAAGTCGCTGGTGTCTTCGATCTCACCAATGGCACGCAGGTCCTCGAAGCCGAGCTCGAGCGGCTGGTGGCAAGCGCCGTCGACCACCAGGCGAAAGGCTTCGCGGGAGACCTCCGGGTGCACGCCGAGGTCGAGCACCGGCCATTTCCGGGTCTCGGTTTGCCCCACGGGCAGCTGGGGCATGCCGTGCCGGTTGGGAGCACCGCTGCCCTGCGGCTTCTGGTCGGCGACGCTGGGCGTCTGCCGCATCCGCTCCTCGAAACGCCGCTTCAGGGCCATGCGCGTTTCGACGATTTTCTCGAGCTTGGACTTGTCGGCCAAACGGGTGCTCGGATTGTTCGTCAGAGCAAGCCGGCGGGCAAGCCGGTATGATCGGCGACGTGACCCGCAAGAACGGACGCGGCTGGCTGCGCTATGCGCTGATGGCGCTCCTGCCCCTGGCCATCGGGAGTGTGGTCGCGGCCAAGAAGCTCAGGCCCGTGCCCGTCACCGTCACGCCGGTCGTGCGCGGCAAGGCGATCGAAGCCGTGTACGCCACCGGCACGGTGGAGGCCGAAGACCGCCTGAAGGTGAAGGCCAAGACCGCCGGCAGCCTGACCGAGCTCCTGGTCAAGGAAGGCACGCTGGTCAAGAAGGGCGACCTGCTCGCGCGCATCGACAACCCCACTGTCGCCTTCGACCTCGAGCGCGGGCGCGTCGACCTCAACGCCGCGAGCGCGCAGGCCGGACCCGCGGGGCCGCAGCTCGAAGCGCTGAAGAGCCGCGCCGACAGCCTGAACGCCGAGCTCACCGTGGCGCGCCAGGATCTCCAGCGCGCCGAGAGCCTGCTCAAGACCGGCAGCATCGCCGAGGCCGAGATCGATCGCGCACGAGCGCGCGTCACGGGGCTCGAAAGCAATCTGCGCGCGCTGGAGGCCGAGCGCCGCGCGGCGGGGATCGATCTGCGCGCCAACGCCGGACGGACGGCGGCGCAGGTGAAGTCCCTGGCTGCCAGGGTCGCCGACACCGAGGTGCGAGCGGCCATCGACGGCGTCGTGCTGGTCAAGCACGTCGAGCTCGGCGAGGTCGTGTCCGTCAACCAGCCGCTCTTCACCATCGGCGACACCAGCCGGCTGTTGCTCGAGGTCAGTGTCGACGAGGCCGACGTCGCTCGCGTCAGTGACGGACACGACGAGCGCCCAGCCTCTCGCGCTGCAGTGACGCTCTACGCCTTCGCCGATCAGGTCTTCGAGGGCCGCCTGGTCGAGCTCTTTCCCGACGCCAACCGCGAGCGCAAGGCGTTTCTGGCCAAGGTCGAGCTCGTGAAACCTCCGCTGGGCTTGAGAAGCGGCATGACGGCCGAGGTGAACTTCATCGCGCGCGAGGCCGACGGCGCCGTGCTCGCGCCGACCGCGGCGGTCAGCGACGGCCACGTCTGGGTGGTGGCAGGCGAGCGCGCCCACCAGCAGAACGTCACCATCGGCATCCGCGATCTGCTGCGCGTGCAGGTGCTGACGGGCCTGAAGGAAGGCGATCGCGTCGTCGTCGAGGGCCAGGACACGCTCAAGGAAGACGGCCGCGTCACCAGCAAGGAACGCCCCGCCGACAAGCGCGAGCCTCAACCCGACACCTCCCAGCCCAACACGTCCTCACTCTGATGGGCGCGCGGGTCATCTTCTTCATCGCCTTGCGCCAGCTCTGGGCCCGGCGCGTGCTGAACGGCATCGCCGTGCTGGGCGTCACGCTCGGCGTGCTCGTCCTGATCGGCATCAACGGAATCATGCAGGGCTTCCAGCAGAAGTTCCTGCAGAACATCCTGAAGATCAGCCCGCACGCCACCATCTTCGACAAACAGCTCCGGCCCGCGCCGCCGCTGCTCGCGCGCTTCACGGACTCGTTCGTCACCACGCGCGTTCACCACGAGGCGCCGAGCGATCGCCAGCTGCGCATCAGCCGGCCCAGCGAGGTCATCCGCGCGCTCGAGCGACTGCCCGGCGTCGAGGCCGCGTCCGGCCTGCTCGTGGGCTCGGCAGTGATCGCCTTCGGGCCCAAGCAATACCCCGTCGATCTGCGCGGCATCGACCCGGTGCCGCAGGATCGCGTCACGCCGATCTCCGGCTACCTCACCAGCGGCAACTACAAGAACATGGCCACCGGCACCGGCAGCATCCTGCTCGGCAGCGGCGTGGCCAGCCGCGTCGGCGCCAAGCTCGACGACACGGTCAAGATAGGCTCGCCGCTCGGCCAGTCGCTCACGCTCAAGGTGGTCGGCATCTTCGACGCCGGCATCCCGCCCGTCGACAACTCGCGCGTCTACGTCACGCTGCGCGACGCGCAGAGCATCCTCGGCCGCCCCGACGTCGTCGGCCGCATCGAGATCCGCCTCAGCGACTCCGAGCGCGCGCCGGGCATCGCCGCGCAAACCGAGAAGATGTTCGGCTACGACAGCGAGAGCTGGCAGGAGACCAACGCCAACTTCCTCGGCCTGTTCACGATGCAGAACACGATCATCTCGTTCGTGGTCGGCGCCATCCTGGCCGTGGGCGGCTTCGGCATCCTCGCCATACAGATCATGATCGTGCTGCAGAAGACGCGCGACATCGCCATCTTGCGCAGCGTCGGCTTCAAGCGCCGCGACATCCTGGCCACCTTCCTCCTCCAGGGCGCAATGATCTCGATGCTCGGCGCGGCCCTGGGCGACGTGCTCGGCCACTACCTGGTGCGCTTGCTGGGCACGCTCAAGACGCACACCGAGGGCCTGGTCAAGAGCGAGACCTTCCTCGTCTACGACGATCCCAAGTTCTACTGGTACGGCGCCATCTTCGCGCTCAGCGTGGGCCTGCTGGCGAGCTTCATCCCCGCCTGGCGCGGCTCCCGCGTCGAGCCCGTCGACGTGCTCAGGGGCCAGATCGGATGAACTACGAGCCGCCCGGCGAGCTGCTCGTCGAGTGCCGCTCGGTGGTGCGGGAGCTCGGCACTGCCGCGGTGAAGACGCGCGTGCTCCACGGCATCGACCTCAGCATCCGCACTGGCGAGTTCGTCGCGCTCACCGGCATGAGCGGCTCCGGCAAGAGCACGCTCCTCTACCTGCTGGGCGCCCTCGATCGCCCGACCTCCGGTCAAGTGCTGATCGACGGCGTCGACATCAGCGCGCTCGACGACGACGAGCGCGCCGCCCTGCGCAGCGAAAAGCTCGGCTTCGTCTTTCAATTCCACTTTTTGCTGCCCGAGTTCTCCGTTCTCGAGAACGTGATGATCCCCATGCTCCGCCGCGGCCTGCGCAGCCCCGACGAGGCCCGCGAAAAGGCCCTCGCCGTGCTCGAGCGCATGAACCTCGGCGAGCTCACCGCACGCAAGCCCGGCCAGCTCTCCGGCGGCCAGCAGCAGCGCGTCAGCATCGCGCGCGCCGTCGCCAACGACGGCCGCATCGTGCTCGCCGACGAGCCCACCGGTAACCTCGACACCCAGAACGGTCGCGCCGTGATGGAGCTGTTCGAGCGCCTCGTGCGCGAAGAGCGCATCACCGTCGTCATGGTCACGCACGAGCGCAGCTTCGCCTCCCGCGCCAGCCGGCAGATCATCTTGCAGGATGGCCGAGTGCTCGAAGACATTGATCAGAACTTGTAGCCGGGCTTGGGGGCTGCGCCCTTGCTCGGCGGGCTACGCCCTTGCTCGGCGGGCTGCGCCCTTGCTCGACGGGCTGCGCCCGCCTCGCGTTTGTTTGTATTTTGCGGTTCGGCCGCCCCTAACGCCTGGCCTTCCGGGCGTACTGAGAGCAGCCGGCGCCTGTTCGGTCAGTTTGTTGTGACTCTCGTCTCCCTCTAGGATCGTGATCTGTTCTTCCAAGCCCCCCGAGGTCGTGGTGGCTCAGCTCGCTGACGCGAGCTTCGCGGAAACCCACGACGCTGGACGACTTGGCAGATCTGAAGAGAAACCACGTGTGTTGTGTTTGGGGGAACACACCTGTCACGACGGTGCCTGTCGCACCACAGACCAATGCTTGGCTGCCGGTCGAGCCGACCGCAATCGTCGGGTTCGTCGGCGGTGCGGAAGGGTCTGCGCACCGCGATCGACATACAAGGCAAACCTTGTCAGGTGACGGGCGTTGAGACGGCGTGATTTGGAGCAAAGGCCGAAGGACCGCCGGCACTTTCCGCGATGAAATGGGGGGCAGGCAAAACCGTTCGCCGGGTTCCGCGCCGGGAAATGCGGCACCTAATCTCAAGCAGGCGGTTTTTTCGTGCTGATTCACGCGCGCACACCCCGCCAGGGTTTGCCCTGCATGCCTTTCTCAGAGCGGAGAGGTGCCGTGCGTTGGCCCTCGAAGATAGGCCCGGCTTGCTCGGCCGGGCACTGCGCTCTAAGTAGCTTCACCGTGAGCATCTACAGCCAGAACGCCACCACCCTCGAGGGAGAGCCGATCCAGCTCTCGCGCTTCGCCGACAAGGTCACCCTGTTCGTCAACGTCGCGAGCTATTGCGGATTCACGACGCAGTACACGGGCCTGCAGG
>DATLIL010000364.1:0-13341 GCA_035539475.1 Polyangiaceae bacterium | reverse complement strand
CTGCAGCATCGGCCGCGAAACGAACGGCGGCGCCGCGGGTCTGCTCGCTGCTGTCGTGGGGGCGATGTTGCTGCGCCGGCGGCGTTCGTAGAGCCGTCAGCCCTTGCGGACCTTCCAGACTTCTTCACTCGGCCACTGCCGGGCCCAGCCGATATCGACGAAGGAGTAGCGGGTGCTGGCGTTCTCGGGGGCGCGCACCTCGAGCAGATCCTCGACGATGAAGCCGTTCTTGCGCAGTACGCGGATCCAGTCGCCGTGCGAGAGGTGAAACTCGACGCCGGTCTCGAACGCCCACTCCGTTCGGCCCATACCGAACGCGGAGCGCTGCAGCTCTTTCGAAGCCGCTTCGTTCTGCTGCTCGGACATGCACAGGCTGAGGAGGTACGAGTTGACCATGAACACCAGGCGCCCGCCCGGGCGCAGCAGGCGCGCGGCCTCGGGTACCCAGCGTTCGGGATCGCACCACAGGCTGGCGCCGTACTCGGTGATGGCGAAGTCGAACGACGCGTCGGGGTAGGGCACCGCCTCGGCGCTGCCGTGCAAGAGCGGAAAGTCGAGGCCGTGCTCGCGCTGCAGGCGGCGCGCCGTGCCGAGCTGCACCTCGGAGTTGTCGATGCCGACCGGGCGCGCGCCGCGCCGGGCCATCCACGACGAGACGTAGGCCGTGCCGCAGCCGAGCTCGATGACGTCCTTGCCGTCGAGATCGTCGGGGAACATGCGGAGCTCCGACTCGGGCACGCTCCAGATCCCCCAGGTGGGCGAGTCGCGGGCCCAGTCGGCTTCGCCCGTGGCGACGAAGTCCTGCGCCCAGAGATCCCACTGCACGCGGTTCCTGAGCACGTGCTCCGGCAGGTCGTCCTTGGGGTCGTCGGGCTGGGTCGGGCTGGACATGGGATCCGTGATCCTAAAACGGCGCTTCCGGCAGCGCTACTGGCACTGTTCGCCGGGCCAGACCACGACGTCGAGCTTCTCGGCGTAGTGCAGCAGGGCAGGGGGCCCGCCGATGTCGAGGCCGTGAAAGGCCAGCATGGTCGACTCCTCGATTTCGGCTTCCGCTCGCTGCAGCGGCCACGGCGCGTGGTGCACCTCCTGGCGCAACAGCGAGCCGTCGGGCGCGCTGGTGTAGAGGCAGTAGCGCTCGGTCAGCCAGTGCTCGAGCTCACCGGCGGCGGCGGTGTAGGGCTCGGACGTCGGCCGGTAGGAACCGACGAAGGTGGCACCCTCGCGCTGCGAGCGGTACCGCACGTTGCCGTCGGCCGAGCGCTGTAGCGACATTCGGGCGCGGTAGTAGGGCAGGTGAAAGAAGGTGCGAGCCGCCCAGACCGCGAGCGGGTTGGTCGCGTCCAGGCTGAGGAACCAGACGCCCGGCTTGCCGTCACGTTCGACGTAGATGCGCACGTTGAGCTCGGGGAACGCCGAGATCCAGGGTACGTCCGGCAATGGCCGGCGCATCACGCCGGTCATGCGGAAGGGCACGACGGCGATCCAGGACGTCCCGTCGAACTCCTGAACCTCGAGCGACGGCGGCACGAAGCGCTGCAGGGTTGCCCTGGGCACCGGCCAGTGGGCAAACAGGAGCTCGAGCCAGGACTGGCGCCAGGTCCACTCGCCGCCCGGCATGGGCCAGGGACGATGAGCCGTCGACGACAGCGCCGGATGCATGACCCGGGAGCGTACCAAGCGGGATGCGGGAGACGAGAATTGTTTTATCCTCCGCCCGCTCCGACGATGAAACTCGCCAGGCTACCCATCAGGTCCCGTGCCCTCGTCATTGCTGGGCTTTGCGTGGCGGTCATGGCGATCGCAGCCTGGCTTCTGGTCCGCCGTGGTCAGCAGGCGGAGTCGGGCTCCGCCGCGATCGAGCAGACCGTCTACGAGACTCACGCCGACCGCTCGCGCGTCGCGCTCGAGGGGGGTTCAGCGCTCGCGCTCGAGCGTGAGACGCGCGTCGAGGTCGTGGAAAGCGAAGCGCGCTCGCTGCGCCTCTCGCTGCGCAGCGGTCGCGTGACCTGTGACCTCGCCGACGGTGATGGGCGCTCGTTCGTGCTGGTGGCGGCAGGGCTCGAGCTCCACGCCCGCGGCAGCAGGTTCACGGTGGCGCTCAGCGACGTGCAGAACGGCCAGCGCGTCGACGTCAGCGTCGAGCGCGGCGACGTCGACGTGAAGGGCACTCGCAGCGGCCCGGCACGCTTGAGCGCCGGACAGAGCCTTCACGAGGGGCCTCCGGCGCCGTCGGGTCTGGTGCCGCCCCCACTGCCCCCGCCGCGCACGTGGCCGTCAGCGTCGTCGGTGCCGCTGCCAGCGTCCGCCAAACCCGCCGGCAACGCAGCCGAGCTCATCGAGCGAGCGAACTGGGCACGACGTATGGGTCAGAACCACGAGGCCGCGTCGGCCTACGAGGAGCTACTCGAGCGCTTTCCCAATGACCGCACGGCGGGGCTGGCCGCGTTCGAGCTCGGCCGCCTGCGCATGGACAGCCTGAAAGACCTGCCCGGCGCCACGGTGGCCTTCGAGCGTGTCGCCATGACCAGCGCGGCCACGCCATTTCGCGAAGAGGCGCTGGCTCGCTTGACGCAGGCCTACTCGGAGCTTGGCCAGCTTGCAGAGTGCGGCCGCGCGAAAACCCGTTACCTCAAGAGCTATCCCGACGGCGCGCACGAGGACGCCGTGTCCAAGCGCTGCAACGTGCCCTAGCGCTGTTCCGGCGGAAGCTCGCGGATGGTGGCTGCGAACGTCGCGTGGACGGCGGCGTCGACGGGACGGTGCTTCACCTTGCTGCTCGCCGGATCCTTGCCGAGGTAGTTCTCGTTCTTCCAGTTCGTCGCCGGGCGTACCGGTCTCGGGCAGAAGCCGCCGCCGCAGTTGGGGCAAACGTTGCCGAGCACCTCGTCGACGCAGTTACTGCAGAACGTGCACTCGTAGCTGCAGATGCGCGCCTCGAGCGACGCGGGCGGCAGGGTCTTGTTGCAGTGTTCGCAGCTGGGTCTGAGCTCGAGCATGGTGCGTGAACGATACACTACGGCGCCTTGCGCTGGTGGTGCTTCGAGCACTGCTGGGTGGACTCGGCGATGTGCCGTCCGAGCTCCGCGACGAGGTGATCGCGCAGCAGCGCCACGCGCGCCGGAACGAAGCGGGCCGAGGGCAACACGACGTGCACCTCGACGTAGGACATCATGTAGCCCGAGAGAACGAGCTCGATTTCCCCCTGTTCGGCCGCCGCGCGGGCCGTGGGCGCGGGGATCAGCGCGATACCGAGTCCGGCGCTGCAGGCGTGCAGCGCAAACGTCATGTCGTCGACGCTGACTCGGCCGCTCACCTCCACGCTCTCTGCGCCGCGCGGCCCGGTGAGAGTCCAGGTCGCACGCCCGCCGCGCGCACGGAACAGCACGCAGTCGTGCTGGGCGAGGTCGGTAAGGGTCTTCGGTCGCCCGCGGCGGCGCAGGTAGGCGGGAGCGGCAAAGGCCAGGACCGGCGGGGCCCCGATGCGGCGCGCCACGAGCGTCGAGTCGTCGAGCTTGCCGCCGCGAACGGCCAGATCGAAGCCCTCGGCGATGAGATCGACGCGGCGAACGGTGAAGGCACACTCGACGTGGATGCCGGGATACTTCTCGCAGAAGCGCGCCAGCGCCACGTCCAGTCCGATGGCATCGGAGTCGGGCGTGGCGCTGATGCGCACGATGCCGCGCGGCTCCTCGCCGAGCTCGCGTACGACGTCCGTGGCTTCGTCCACGCCGGCGAGAGCACCGCGTACGCGCTCGTAGTAGGCCTGGCCCGCCTCGGTCAGTGACAGCTTGCGCGTCGTGCGTTGCAAGAGGCGCACGCCGAGCTCCCGCTCCAGGCGTGAGACACTGCGGCTGAGTGAGGACTTCTGGATGCCCAGCGCCGTGGCCGCTGCGGTGAAGCCGCCGGACTCGACGACACGCAGGAACAGCGGGATGTCGTTGTAATCCATTGTTGCGTTCCTAGCACCAAAGAGTTCCCGCGGTCAGGGCTAGTTGCGGGTTTGGCAACGAACCATGTTTGCCTCCGCAAGGAGCAAGTCCCATGAAAAACGCCTCTCGCATCGTGCCGACCGCAGCCCGCTACCTGCAGGGAGCGGCCTTTCTCGTGTTCGGCCTGAACGGCTTCTTTCAGTTCCTCCCCCAGCCCCCGCCGCCGCCCGCCGAGGCCGCGAGCTTCGCCGGGGCCCTGTTCGCCACGGGCTACATGTTCCCGCTGATCAAGGGCACCGAGATCGTGTCGGCGCTGCTCCTGCTGAGCAATCGCTTCGTGCCGCTCGCGCTTGCGCTCATCGCGCCCGTGGTGGTCAACATCGTCGCGTTCCACCTGTTCCTGGCGCCGGCTGGCATGGCGCTGCCGCTGCTTCTCCTGGCGACGGAGCTCGTGCTCGCCTGGAGCTATCGCGACGCTTTTGCGCCGATGCTCAGGGCCAGGGTGGCCCCGACCGAGTCGGCCTCGCACGACCACGTGCCGGCGCGCACCGCAGGCGCGTCCGCCTGAGCCGCACGCCGAGCTTCGCCGACCCGATCCTTCACCCGATCGGGTCGGCGTACGGCCACGCTGGGGCATGGTTCATGCGTCAGATCCTCGAGGAGGAGCCTGCCATGAGCCCCAAGTCCAAAGCGTCGAGCAGTGAGCTGACCCCCGAGCGACTCGCCATGCTGCGGCGTGCCCTCGAGGAAAAACGCACCGACCTGCTACGCAAGCTCGGCGCGGCCAACATCGTCGAGGAGCCCGAGACCGACCCCACGGACGCGGCGGATCAGGAACGTCTCGCCGCCGACACATTGGGCCTCGCGGAGCAGCAGCGCGAGCTCGTCGAGGAGGTCGATGCCGCCCTGGACCGAATGAAGCAGGGAAGCTACGGCATCAGTGAGATCAGCGGCCGTCCCATTCCCTTCCGCCGGCTGGAGGCCGTCCCCTGGGCACGCAGCGACGTGAACGAGGAGGAGAAGCGCGATCGGCCCTGAGCTAGGCTGCTGCGATCATGCCCAGGACCGGAGTGACGACCTTCTCGCCTCGCACCTGGCGCGAGGACCTGCTGCAGAAGCTGCTCTGGGCCTTCGTAGTCCTTGGATGGCCCGCGGCCACACTCGCCGTTCTGAACAGTCACGGTCCGACGCGCACCGTCTTCGCCGTCGTGATGTACCCGGCGCTGCTGGGCGTCGTGGTGATGGCGGCGCGACGAAAGTGGCCCTTCGTCGTGCGCGCTGGCTGGATGATCGGGACGCTGATGGCTGCGGCGACTGCCGCGTACCCGCTCAGCGGCTTCTACGGAAACGCGGCGATCGTGGGCGCCACCGCGGTGGTCGTCACCGGGCTGCTCTTCGGGCGCCGGATCATGCTTTTGGTCGTGCTGTATCTGGTGCTGGTCGCGGTTGGAACCGCCGTCGGCATGCTCTCCGGCGTGTTACCGCTGCCCTCGAGCGAGAACGTCTCACTCTCTGCGCCGTTACCCTGGGTGCGCACGACCTTCGTCGCCGGCTTCGTCTGGCTGCTGCTGGGGCTCGCGGTGACCTACGTCGTCACGACCGTGGAGGGAGCGGTCCAGACCGAGCACGCCGCGCGGCTCTTGCTGCAAGAAGAGCAGGCGCTTCGCGGGGTGGCCGAGACCAAACGCCTGGAAGCAGAACGCACCGCGTTGCAGGCGCAAAAGCTCGAGCTCGTGGGGCAGCTCGCGGCCGGCGTGGCCCACGACTTCAACAACGTGTTGGCGGTGGTCCGGGGTTGGTCCGATCTGGGATTCGAGCCCGACGCGTCTGCGGCGAGCCAGGACGAGGCGCGCGCTGCCATCGACAGCGCCACCCGCCAGGGCGTCAGGCTCGCGCAGCAGCTGCTGACGCTCAGCAGGCGGCAGATGCGTGCTCCGCGGCGTCTGGTCCTGGCGCAGGTGGTCGATCAGGGTGTGCACGCGCTGCGCCGGGTGCTGCCCGAGGACATGGAGATGAGCGTGGAGCACGCCGCCGCAGCGACGATCGTCGCCGACGACTCCGAGCTCCAGCAGATCCTGTTCAACCTGGTGATCAATGCGCGCGACGCGATGCAGACGGGAGGGAACATCCGCGTGATGACCGGCGAACGTTCCATCGCCGAGCCCGTCGACGCCGTCGCGGGCCCACTCCTGCCCGGTCGGTACTCCTTCATCGAGGTGTCCGACAGCGGGCCCGGCATCGAACCGGAGGTGCGCGAGCGGATCTTCGAGCCGTTCTTCACCACGAAGCCGGCCGGCACCGGCACGGGGCTCGGTCTGGCCACCGTGCTCAGCATCGTGCGAGGCAACGAGGGCGGCCTCACGCTGGTGAGTGAGCCGGGGCACGGCGCGCGATTCACGGTTTACCTGCCGGTCGCCGACGGCGCCGAGTCTTTCGCCGAAGAGCGCCCTTCGTACGGGCATGTGCTGCGCGGCTCGCGCGCCCGCGTCCTGTTGCTCGAGGACAACCCGCCGGTCAGGCGCTTGATGGAAGCTCTGCTCGAGCGTGATGGCCACGAGGTCACCGCGGTGCCGGACGGTCGCCGCGCGCTCGACGAGCTCTCGCGGCGCGGCGCGGAGTTCGATCTCTTGTGCAGCGACGCCGTGGTACCGGGTAGCCCCGTGCCCGAGGTGATCAGCGCCTTCGAGCGCTGCTGTCCCGACGCGCCCGTATTGCTGGTGTCGGGCTACGTTCAGGAGGAGCTGACGCGCCGGGGCATCGAAGAAGGGCGCTACCAGCTGCTCAACAAGCCCTTCAGCTCCCGCGACTTCCGCACCATGATCGCCAGCCTCCTGGGCTCACCGGCGTAGCCGACCAGAAAGTCACGGTGTCCACGGCGCTCGGGCCGTGACGGGGCGCCGCGTGCGCGGACGCGATGGGTGCCGGCGCCGATCTGCGCTACCCGATGCCGAGCGAAGTCTCTCGGACGCGCCCGTTCCTGAGAGGCGGCACTAATAATAACGGCGAATTGCGGGTTTCTGGACCATGGGCCGGGCAGGAAATTCCACGCACGTCGAAGACATTCAGGTTGGGGTTCACGTTCAGCGCTGCCTCGGGCAGCATGCTGGGCCCGATGGCGCGACGTCCCCATATTTTCGGAATGGTGCTTGCCGGTGGCGAAGGCAAGCGGCTCTGGCCTCTGACGCGCGATCGCGCAAAGCCGGCGGTGCCGTTCGGCGGCAACTATCGCCTGGTCGACTTCGCGATCAGCAATCTGGTCAACGGTCGGTACCTCAGGGTCGCCGTGTTGACGCAGTACAAGAGCCACAGCCTCGACCGCCACATCGCCCAGACCTGGCGCATGTCGCCGCTGTTCAACAACTACGTGATGAGCGTGCCCGCGCAGATGCGCCTGGGGCGGCGCTGGTTCGAGGGCTCGGCCGACGCCATCTACCAGAACATGAACCTGATCGGCGACGAGAACCCGGACTACATCTGCGTGTTCGGCGCCGATCACATCTACCGTATGGACCCCGAGCAGATGGTGCAGGCGCACATCGAGTCGGGTTCCGGGGTCACCGTCGCGGCGATCAAGGTGCCGCGCGCCGAGGCCGATCGCTTCGGCGTGCTCGAGCCGGGCCCGAACAACAAGATCAAGAGCTTCAAGGAAAAGCCGAAGGACGCCCCCGGCATTCCCGGCGACGAGAGCAAGGTTTTTGCCTCGATGGGCAACTACGTGTTCACGACCAACACGCTGATCGAGGCCGTGCGCGCCGACGCCGAGAACAAAGAGAGCGCCCACGACATGGGCGGCAACATCATCACCATGCTGGTCGATGCCGGCCTGGCGTCGGTCTACGACTTCGAGCAGAACCGCGTGCCCGGCGCCACCGATCGCGACAAGGGCTACTGGCGCGACGTGGGGACGATCGATGCCTACTACGAGGCGCAGATGGACCTCATCAGCGTCCACCCCATCTTCAACCTGTACAACCAGGAGTGGCCGATCCACACGTCGCTGGGCTCGCTGCCGCCGGCCAAGTTCGTCTTCGACGAGGACGACCGGCGCGGCCACGCCATCGACTCGCTGATCAGCGCCGGCGTGATCGTCTCGGGCGCCAAGGTGCTGCGCTCGATCCTGTCCCCGGGCGTGTCCGTGCACTCGCGCGCCGTGGTCGAGGACTCGGTCCTGATGCACGGGGTGGATATCGGTCGTCACGCTATCGTGCGCAAAGCCATCATCGACAAGGGCGTGAAGATCCCGCCCGGTGCTCGCATCGGCGTCGATCCGGTCGCCGATCGCCAGCGCGGGTTCACCGTTTCGGAGCAGGGCATCGTCGTCATCGGCAAGGGCGACACCGTCTCGCTATGACGCGCATCAGAGCAGCGCTCATGACGCGCGAGTACCCGCCGGAGATCTACGGCGGGGCCGGCGTCCACGTCGAGTACCTGGCCAAGGAGCTCGGTTCGCGCATCGATCTCGACGTGCACTGCTTCGGCAAGCCGCGCTCGGCTCCCGAGGTGAAGGGCAGCTACGACGCCTGGGAACGCCTGGCGGGGCCCGAACCCGAGCTCGCGGCGCTGCGCACGATGAGCACGGACCTCGTGATGGCGCACGCCGCGCGCGGCGCCCAGATCGTGCACTCCCACACCTGGTACGCGAACCTGGCGGGGCACCTGGCCAAGCTGCTCTACGGCATCCCGCACGTGATGACGACGCACAGCCTGGAGCCGCTGCGGCCGTGGAAGGCCGAGCAGCTCGGCGGCGGCTACGCGCTCTCGAGCTTCTGCGAAAAGACGGCGATCGAGGCCGCTGACGGTGTGATCGCCGTCTCCAGCGGCATGAAGAAGGACATCCTCGCCGCCTACCCCGGCGTCGCCGCCGAGCGCGTTCACGTCATCTACAACGGCATCGATCCGGCCGAATACGTGCGCGACATGGGCACCGACGTGCTGACCGCGCACGGCATCGATCCGGCGCGCCCGTACGTGGTGTTCGTGGGCCGCATCACGCGGCAAAAGGGCATCGTGCATCTTCTGCGAGCGGCCATGCTGCTCGAGCCGGGCGCGCAGCTCGTGCTCTGCGCGGGTGAGCCCGACACCAAGGAGATAGGCGTTGAGGTGGGCAAGCTGGTGGCCGAGGTCTCGGCCAAGCGCGGCGGTGTGATCCTGATCGGACGCATGCTGCCGCGTCCGCAGCTGATGCAGATCCTCAGCCACGCGCGCGTCTTCGCCTGTCCCAGCGTCTACGAGCCGTTCGGTATCGTGAACCTCGAAGCCATGGCCTGCGGCACCGCGGTGGTGGCATCCGCCGTGGGCGGCATTCCCGAGGTCGTCGATCAGGGCAAGACCGGCTACCTCGTGCCTTTCGGCGGGGACGGCACCGCGCGCAACGAGCCGCGCGACCCCGAGCAGTTCGCTGCTGACTTCGCCGAAAAGCTCAACCTCTTGATCGCCGATCCCGAGCTCGCCCGGCGCATGGGTGAGGCCGGCCGCGAGCGCGTGATCCAGAAGTTCAGCTGGAGCTCGATCGCCGAGCAGACCGTCGCGCTCTATCAGTCGCTCCTGGCAGCGCGCGAGCCAAAGACCTGAACCTGCTCCTGCAGGAAGTCGACGAAGACGCGCACCTTGGGCGAGAGGTGGTGGCTGCTCGGGTACACCGCGTACAGGCCGCCGCCCTCGACGGCGTGGGTCGAGAGCACGCGGCGCAGGCGTTTCTTGCGTAGATCGTCGGTTACCCGCGTCGCTTCGAGCAGCCCGATGCCGGCGCCCGCCAGCACCGCCTGGTGCAGCAGCCCGAACTCGTTGGCCGTGAGCCAGCCGGAGAGCTCCACTGGCGTCACGCCTTCGGGGCCGCTCAGCGCCCAGCGTCGAGCCAGCGCCAGGCATTGATGCTCGGCGAGCTCGGCGGGTGACTTCGGCTCGCCGTGGCGCCGGAGGTAGGCCGGCGCGGCGCACAGGATCAGAGGACTGACGAACAGGCGCCGCGCGATCAACGTCGAGTCCGGCAGGGCTCCGCCACGGATGGCCACGTCGATGTTCTCGGCGATCAGATCGACTCGGCGCTGAGTGAGCTCGAGCTCGAGCTGGATGTCGGGGTAGCGCTGGTGAAAGAGCGGTAACCAGCCCGACAGATAGTCGCGGCCGAAGTCGAACGACGTCGTGACGCGGAGGAGGCCGCTCGGTTTGTGCGTGACGTCCGCCAGCAAGCGCTCGGCGTTCTCGAGCTCGCTGATCGCGTGGAGGCTGCGCTCGTAGTAGACGCGGCCGACCTCGGTCAGGCTGGTGCGGCGGGTGCTCCGTTGCAGCAGCCGCACCTCGAGCCGCGCTTCGAGCCGCGCCACGCGACGGCTGATCGTGGCCTTGGGCAGAGCCAGCGCGCGGGCGGCGGCGGTGAAGCTGCCGCTGCGCGCGACGCAGACGAAGGCCAGGGTCTCGTTGAGGTCCATTGTTTCACCAGTGAAACAGTCAGTCGCACAATGGCAGGCTAGTTGCGCTGCTGCAACTGCAGCATCTTGAAGGCATGGAAAACACGCCTTCGCTCCGCATCGTCCCCACCACCGATCTCCTGTTCGAAGACCGCGGCTGGACTCGTGGTCACGCTCACGCCGCCTTCGACGACGTGCCGCGGCACTTGCCCGGCTTTCTCGATTTCGCGCCGGCGCGTCTGGCCGTCGTCGAGACCATCAATGCCGGGGCGGGTTATCCGCTGCACCCGCACCAGGGCGTCGAGACGCTGAGCTTCGTGCTCGAGGGGACGTGCCTCCACGAAGACAGCGCTGGTGGCCGCGCTAGCGTCCCCGCAAACACCGTGGCGGTGCTCTCGGCGGGCCGCGGTGTGTCACACGCCGAGTTCGCCGACACGTCTGGCCCCCTTCGCGCGGTGATGTTCTGGGTTCAGGATGGCGAGCCCGAGGGCAGCCCGCGCTTTCAGACCCGCAGCGTTCCACGCGCCGAACGGCTGAACCGGTTCACAGTTCTGGCGGGCGACGCCGCGCTGCCCGTGCGGCAACGAGCCAGGCTGCTCGCTGCCTACGTCGAGGCAGGGCGCCAGGTCTGCTGTGACGTGCCGGATGGATGCCGCGCGTACCTGCTCTCCACGGACGCGGCCATCGAGGTCAACGGAAGGCGCGCGGAGGCCGGCGATCGCGTGCTGGTGAACGGTTCCGGCAGGCTCGAAATCAGCGCTTCAGCGGCGACCGAGATCGTGCTGCTCGAAGTGTGAGCTCGGCGTCGGACAGGGCCTCCACCACCACGGGGTGCGGGCTCGAGAAGACGCGGCTCTGATCGCCTTCCAGCACCACGTCTTCACCACCGGCGGTGACCCAGAGGGTGCCCCGCCGGCACTCGACGAGCAGGGGCTCGCGGGTGGCGACGGTCCAGAGCTCCCGAGCGCGGAGCACTCGCGTTTCGGGCGCGAAAGCAGGGTCGGGCAAGAGGAACATGGTCAGCAAACTGTGACGCCGGGAAACCGATCGTTACAGATTCAGCGCTGCGGTCACTGGACCAGTACAGTTCGGTATGCAATGGACTGTACTGGTACAGCTCCCCGGCCGCTGTACCGCAAGCGCCAGCGCTGGTCGGGTTATGAAATAGCCATGGGTTCCGCCGCCGCCGCGCTCTCCTCCGAGCACCTGTACCAGCAGCTCGCTGACGAGCTCGGCGCCCAGATCGACGCCGGGCGGCTCCGTCCCGGCGAGCGCCTGCCCTCGGTTCGCCGCACCAGCCGCCAGCGCGGGGTCAGCGTGTCGACCGTGGTTCAGGCGTACCAGCTGCTGGAGGGCCGCGGTCTCGTGGAGGCGCGGCCGCAGTCGGGTCACTACGTGCGCCCTCGCGCCAAGCTCGAGCTGCTCGAGCCACGAGCGCCCAAGGCCTGCAGCGCGCCGACCAAGGTGTCGGTGCAGGAGCAGGTCGCGCGCATCTACCGGGCCATCCGCGATCCTCGCCTGGTGCCGCTCGGCGCCGCCATCCTCTCGCCCGAGCTCCTGCCCGGCGAGAGGCTCAGCCGCACGCTGGCATCGATCGCGCGGCTCGCGGGCTCACGTGGTCTGCTCTACGAGCCGCCGCCCGGCGCTCCGCCTCTGCGCCGGCAGCTGGCCCGGCGCAGCGTGATCTGGGGCGCGCCGCTCGCCGCCGACGAGATCGTGATCACCGTCGGGGCGATGGAGGCTCTGGCGCTCGCCCTGCGCGCGGTGACCAAGCCAGGCGACGCCGTGGCCGTCGAATCACCCGCCTACTACGGCCTGCTGCAGCTGATCGAGAGCATGGAGCTTCGCGCCGTGGAGGTTCCTTCGGGCCCCAGCGGCATGGATCTCGAGCAGCTCGACGTGGCGCTCAAGCAACACCGCGTGCGCGCGGTGCTGGCGGTGCCGAACTTCAGCAACCCGGGCGGCGGCTTGATGCCGGACCGCAACAAGGAGGCGCTCGTCGACCTCTTGGCGCGCCGCGAGATCCCGCTGATCGAGGACGACATTTACGGTGATCTCAACCACGAGGGCGAACGGCCACGTCCGGCCAAGGCCTGGGACAAGAACGGCCTGGTGCTGCTGTGCGGCTCGTTCTCCAAGACGCTGGCGCCGGGTTTTCGCACCGGTTGGATCAGCGCCGGGCGCTTCCAGGCGCAGGTCGAGCACCTGAAGTTCACCTACAGCGTCGGCACCGCGACCTTGCCGCAGCTGGCGCTGGCCGAGTTTCTCGAGGGCGGGGCCTACGAACACTACCTGCGCGGGCTGCGTCGTCGGCTCGTGCACCAGGTCGAGGCTCATCGTCTCGCCATCGCCGAGTCCTTTCCGGCGGGGACGCGAGTCTCGAGCCCGCAGGGTGGCCACGTGCTCTGGGTCGAGCTGCCCGCCGGTACCGACGCGACCGAGGTCGCGCGGCGCGCGCTGGACGCCGGCATCAGCGTGGCGGAAGGCCCGCTGTTCTCCGCCCGCGGCCGCTTCAAGAACTTCATCCGCCTGAACGCCGGCAACCCCTTCAACGCCGGCATCGAGCAGGCGCTGCGCACCGTCGGCGCGCTCTGCCGGGCGCGCTAGCGCCCCCACGAGGGCGAAGGCGGCGTGACCGTGGGCTTGTCGGACGCCGGAGGTGGTGGCGGCGTCTTGCTGGGCTCGTTGCTGGCGTCCGATTGATCCCGCGGGCGCTCCGGGGCGCGTTCGGCGGCCTTGAGGCTCGCGCACTTGCTGGTGCTCACGTGGCCCCAGATAGCTGCAACGCCGAACCCGACCCCCAGCGCGACGCCGGCGGCGATGTCCGCGTCGCGACTGATCGGATAGTCGACGTATTCCTCGTCGTTGGCGTTCACCGCCAGTGCCGTGCGCACGCCCTGAAAGGCGGTGACCACCGTGTCCACGATCGGTGCCCATCGGTTCGTCGTGCAGTGGAGCGGGACCCCCGGCGGGAGCCGTTCTGGGTGCTTCGGTGGAGGGTC
>DATLIL010000363.1:0-6214 GCA_035539475.1 Polyangiaceae bacterium | reverse complement strand
CGGCCGCGATCGGCTCTCGCGAAAAGCTCTCGAAGCGCGCGAGCGGATCTTCGCCGAAGGCCTCGCGCAGACGACCCTCGACCTCGTGAAAGGGGCGCGCTGGAACCTTGTCCTGCAGCCGCTCGAGCGCTTCGAGGAAAGCGGCGGGGAGAAAGCTGCCGATCACGCTCAGCACCTGGCCCACCTTGATGAACACCCCGCGCAGGCGCATGAAGCCGTCAGCCAGGCGAAGCGCGTTCTTCTTGTGCACGCGCTCGAGCCGAGCCGCGCGGCGCTCCGGCCCCAGCAAGCGTCCGACGCACCATTGCCAGGCGTACGACGCGATGACGGTCCAGAACAGGATCAGGGCGCGGAGCGAACGCAGCAGCAATCGGCAGAGCGTAGCCTAGCGCGGGGCCGCTGCATCTCGGATCGCGTAGAGGAAGCCTTCGTGGGTGCCGGCCAGCAGTGTTCCGTCCGCGGCGATGGCGAGCGGCGAATAAGCCGGATGGCCAGTGGGGATTTCCCAATCACACTCCTGGCCGGGCTCGAGCTCGGCAGGGATGACGCCGCCGGCTCGCGCCGCGTCACCCAGGTAGAAGCGCCAGCGCGATTTGCCGTCGGTGGCGGCGAGCGCGTGCACCACGCCGTCGAGGCGCATGACGTAGACCAGGTCGCGCGCCGCGGCCGGCGAGGCCCACTGCGGGAAGTAGCAGGCGCCCACGGTGTGGCGGTAGACGAGCCGGCCCGTCGCCGACGAGATCGCGACCACGTCCCCGGAGTACGGCTCGGCGTAGATCAAGAGATCGCCGACCAGGGTCGGAGTCGAGCGCACGTTGCCCCATTCACCCGGTCCCTTTGCCGTCCAGGCGCCGGCACCGTTCTTCTTGGTCACGGCCATCAGCGCCGGGCGATCGCTGTAATAGGTGTCACGCGCAAAGGGGACGATCAGCGTCGTCGGCGTCACGATGGGCGGCGAGTAAGCCTGAATCGCCTCGTCGGGCCCCTTGCCGTCCCAGGGCGCACGCTCGAGCACCCTGCGGTAGGAAACCTTGCCGTCGAAGGACAGCGCGGCAAGCTCGCCCGCCTCGGACACTGCGTAGATCAGCTTGTCGTCGGCGCTGGCACCGCCGCGGATCGCTCCGGAAAGCTGCACGGCCCAGCGCACGGCGCCGCTGGCCGCGTCGAAGGCGCGCAGGGTGCCGGTCGCGTCGCCGACCACGACCAGCGAGCCGACCAGCAACGGGTGCGAGTAGACCTTGCCCTTGCCTGGCTGCTTCCAGGCCACGCTGCCGTCGGCGAGCTTGAGGGCGTAGACGTGGCCGTCATCCGAGCTCACGTAGGCGCGCTGGTCGTCGGCGGCCACGCCGTTGGCGTCGCCGTCCATGTGGGCGAACCAGAAGCGTTTGCCGCCGCGGAGATCGAGCGCGACGACCCCGTCCTCGGGATCGGGCTTGTTGTGCACGGAGCCCGACGACGGCACCAGCACCGTCGAGCCGACGACGATCGGTGAGTTGAGCCAGCCCTGGATGCCGACCCGAGCCCGCCACGCGACCTTGGGCTTCTCGATGGGCGGCGCCGACGAGGCGCCCCGGCGCGCGCCGTCGCCGTGAAATTGCATCCAGCCCGAAGCGCCCTCGAGCGCGGGCGCGAGCGGACCCTCTTCGGTGACGGGCGCCGGCTCGTCTTCCGGCGGCGGCACGGCCACGACCAGCGCGGTTTCGCCCGGCGTCTCCCCGCCGGTGCTGGGCCGAGCTCCGTGTGGGCCCCGTGCTCCAGCAGTGCAGGCGAGTGTGGCGAGAAGTGCGACGCCAAACATGCTGTGTGAACGCATCTCGCAGCGAGAAAACCGCCCGCGTTTTACGCTGTCAAGCGCGCTTCCGGCGCCGCGCCGCAAGTGCTAGGGTCGCCGGCACTCGCGTGAACAACCTCACGCCACTTCGCTTCGCCATGAAGGTCGGAATACCCAAAGAAGTTCGACCCGGCGAGCGCCGCGTCGCGGGCACGCCGGAGACGGTCAGCCGTCTGATCAAGCTGGGCTTCGAAGTGCTGGTGCAGGCATCTGCCGGCGCCGGCGCCGCCTTCCAGGACGAAGAGTACCTGAAGGTCGGAGCCACGATCGTGACGAGCGCGCGCGACCTCTGGTCGTCGTCGGATCTGGTCATCAAGGTGCAGCCGCCCGAGCAGAACGTCGAGCTCGGCGTGCACGAGGCGGAGCTCGTCCGCGAGGGAGGCGCACTGGTCTGCTTTCTGTGGCCGGCCAAGAACAAGGAGCTCATCGAGCGCCTCGCGCTGCGCAAGGCCACCGTGATCGCCATGGATCAGGTGCCGCGCATCACGCGCGCGCAAAAGATGGACGCGCTGAGCTCGATGGCGAACATCGCGGGCTACCGCGCGGTGATCGAGGCGGCCAGCTTCTACGGCCGCTTCTTCACCGGTCAGATCACCGCCGCCGGCAAGGTGCCGCCGTCCAAGGTTCTGGTGATCGGCGCCGGCGTCGCGGGCCTGGCCGCGATCGGCGCGGCGCGCGGCCTGGGCGCGATCGTGCGGGCTTTCGACACTCGCGCCGAGGTGCGCGAGCAGATCCAGAGCATGGGCGCCGAGTTCCTCGAGGTCTCCCTGGTGGAAGAGGGCAGCGGCGTCGGCGGCTACGCCAAGGAGATGAGCCCGGAGTTCATCGCCGCGGAGATGGCGCTCTTTGCGCGGCAGGCCAGAGAAGTCGACATCATCATCACCACCGCGTTGATCCCGGGCAAGGCGGCGCCGGTTCTCATCACCGAGGACATGGTGAGCTCGATGCGCCACGGCTCGGTGATCGTCGATCTGGCGGCGGAGTCCGGCGGCAACTGCGCGCTGACCAAGCCGGGTGAGGTCTTCGTCCATCGCGGCGTCACGGTGATCGGTTACGTCGACCTGCCGAGCCGACTCGCGCCGACCGCCAGCCAGCTCTACGGCTCGAACGTCGCGCACCTGCTCGCCGACATGGGCGGCGGCAAGAGCTGGCACATCGATCTCGAAGACGCCGTGGTGCGTGGCGCGCTGGTGCTCAAAGATGGCGAGCTGATGTGGCCGCCGCCACGCCCCGCCGCAGCGCCGAAGCCGCCCGAGCCCGTGATCAGGAAGAGCGTCCCGCCGCCGGGCCCCAAGGAGAAGGTCGAGCACAAGCCGCGCGCGCTATGGCTGACCCTGGCTCCGCTGTTCGCGCTGGCGTTGATTGGCGCCGTCGCGCCGCGTGAGTTCCTCTCGCACCTCACCGTGTTCGTACTGGCATGTTTCATCGGCTGGCAGGTGGTGTGGAACGTCACGCCGGCCCTGCACACGCCACTGATGAGCGTGACCAACGCCATCAGCGGGATCATCATCGTCGGCGGCATGCTGCAGATCGCCGGGCCGCTCGACCAGCCGGTGACGATCATCGGCTTGGTGGCCGTGCTGATCGCCACGATCAACGTCGTCGGTGGCTTCACCGTCACTCAGCGCATGCTGCGCATGTTCCAGAGGTAGCGCCATGCCCGAGTCTCTCGTCACCGTCAGTTATCTCGTCGCCGGCGTGCTCTTCATCATGAGCCTCGGCGGGCTCAGCGCGCAGCAGTCGGCGCGGCGCGGCAACGGCTACGGCATCGCCGGCATGCTCATCGCCATCGGCGTCACCGCCGCCGGACACCTCGCGAACTTCCCGGCGCTGGCCGGCGCGGTGGCCGTCGGCGCGCTGATCGGCGCGGTGCTCGCCATCCGCGTCGAGATGACCTCGATGCCGCAGCTCGTCGCCGTCCTGCACAGCTTCGTCGGTCTGGCCGCGGTGCTGGTCGGCTTCGGCAGCTACCTGACGCCGCATCACTACGCCAGTGACGCCGAGGCGATCATCCACGATCTCGAGGTCTACATCGGCGTGTTCGTGGCCGCGCTGACCTTCACCGGCTCAATCGTCGCCTGGGGCAAGCTGCAGGGTGTGATCCGCAGCAAGCCGCTGCTGCTGCCGGGCCGCCACTGGCTGAACCTGGCGCTGATCGTCGTCTGTCTGGTGCTCGGCATCGAGTTCGTACAGGCGCACGGCGAGCACGGGCTCTCAGCGCTCTCGGTTCAGGCCGCCATCGCCGCGTTGCTCGGCGTGCACCTGGTCATGGCCATCGGCGGCGCCGACATGCCCGTCGTGGTTTCGATGCTGAACAGCTACTCGGGCTGGGCCGCGTCGGCCGCCGGCTTCATGCTGAGCAACAACCTGCTCATCATCACCGGCGCGCTAGTCGGTTCGAGCGGCGCGATCCTGAGCTACATCATGTGCCGCGCCATGAACCGCTCGTTCATCAGCGTGATCTTCGGCGGCTTCGGCGCCGACGAGGGCGCGGCACCCGCCAAGCGCGAGGGCGGCGAGCCCGAGGGCGAGGTGACTCCGATCCAGGCGCGCGAGACGGCCGACCTCTTGCGCGAGGCCAAGAGCGTGGTGGTGGTGCCGGGCTACGGCATGGCCGTCGCTCACGCCCAGTACCCACTGTACGAGATTGCGCAGCTGCTCCGCGCCAAGGGCTGTGAGGTGCGCTTCGCCATCCACCCGGTGGCCGGGCGCCTGCCGGGGCACATGAACGTGCTCCTGGCCGAGGCCAAGGTGCCGTACGACATCGTGCTCGAGATGGAAGAGATCAACGACGACTTCCCCAAGACGGACGTCGTGCTCGTGATCGGCGCCAACGACATCGTCAATCCCGGCGCGCTCGACGACGCCTCGAGCCCCATCTACGGCATGCCCGTGCTCGAGGTCTGGAAGAGCAAGACCGTCGTCGTGATGAAGCGCAGCATGGCCAGCGGCTACGCCGGCGTGGAAAATCCGCTGTTCTTCAAGGAGAACACGCGCATGCTCTTCGGCGACGCCAAGAAGAACGTCGACGCGATCCTGACCGAGCTCCGCACCAGCGGCGCCAGCGGACTCAGCGCCGCGTGACCGTCACGCTGCTCGTCCTGCACGGCTTCACGCTGAACGGGGCGGCCATGCGCACGGCACTCGGCGGGCTCGCCGCCCAGCTCTCCGAGCACGTCGAGCTCGTCTTTCCGGACGCACCGAACGTCTGCACACCCGGAGCTGTCGAGAGGCTCTACCAGGTCTGGCCCATGCCGCGTGCCGAGCCGCCGCACCTCTGCTGGTGGGACGCCGTGGAAGACGGCAGGGTCTATCAGGGCCTGGAGCGAAGCCTGGACGTCATGCGAGAGCTCGTCGAGCGGCACTCCCCCGTCGCCCTGCTGGGCTTCAGCCAGGGCGCAATGCTGGCAGCGACGCTGGCGGCGCTTTCCACGCGAGCAGAGCTGCCACCGTTGGCTTTCGTCGTCCCCGTGGCGGGTGCGGTGCCACGGGCGGCTGCGGTGCTCGACAAGTTCGACCGTCCCGTGAACGTTCCGTCGCTTCACGTCTGGGGTGAACGCGACAAGCTGAGCGGGCCTCGCTCGCCCGAGCTGTTCGAGCGTTTCGAGGCCTCGAGTCGCGAAATGGTGACCTGGGGCGGCGGGCACTCGGTCCCGTCGAGCGGCGACGCGGCGAGCCGCATCGTCGACTTCGTGGCCCGGCAGGTACGCGGCTTGCCCGCCCCTCCGGCATGAGCCGTGTTCTGCTGAGTATCGCCACACTGACGTTTCTGGCTTGTGAGGGGACCACTGCAACACCCCCCGACGACGCGAGCGCCGCTGCGCACGAGCGCGCCGCCAAGCAGGCAGAGCGAAACTCCTGGGGTTACGAGACGGCTCAGGCGCAGGCCGCGGGTCCCCACGGCAGCCAGCCTGACTCGCCCAACACCTTCGACAACCGGCGAGCGGCGATCGATCAGCGCCAGAAAGCCGCCGAACAGCGCGCCGTGGCGCAGGGATTACGAGCGGCCGAGAAGGAACTCTGCGCGCCCGTGCCCGAGGGGCAAACCGATCCACTCCTCCGGCGCGACGACGTCACGTTCGTCAGCATGATCGAAGAACGCGGCGTCAGCGTGGTCGGTCCCGGCGAGACTTTGAAGACCGTCGGCGTGCGGCTACGGCTGCAGGCGGCGCCCGGGACGACGACGGAGTCGCTGCAGCAGCTGCTCGACTGCCACATCGCTCGTGCTCGAGTAGCCGGAACGGTGGCGGAGCTGGATGGCGGCTCCCCGCTGACGCTCGACAGCGTCGTGGCAAAGGTCGACTGGATGCCCGACGGCTTCGCCGTCAACGTCACTTCCGACGACAGCGACGCCGCTCGGGAGATCGTGCGCTGGGCGCAGGC
>DATLIL010000362.1:0-12359 GCA_035539475.1 Polyangiaceae bacterium | reverse complement strand
CCAGCAGGCCGAGCTGCACCGCGTCGCGATAGGCGCGCGAGGTAGCGGCGCTCGGCGCTTCGCCGGCCCGGGTCACGCAGCGCGTGTCATAGGCAATGGCTACCTCGACGCCGCACTTTTTCATGCCGCCGAGCAATGCCTCGCTGAGCACACGTTCGGGCTCGCGTGAAAGCACCACCTGATCCACTTTCACGTGGAGGAGGTCGCCGTTGAGGTTCGGATCATCCGCGCGACCTGCGAGGATTTTCTGAGTCATGGTGCGGGGCGGATCCCCCGCTCGCGCTCGCATCGGCTTCGGCCACCTGTAAGAGCAGTTCGCGACGGGCGCCCGTGAAGTTCGGGCGGAGCGCGAAGGTAGCCGCTTGGCATCGGCAGGGTCAAGGTCCGCTCGGGCGGCCCCCCAACTTAGGCCATCGCCCAGCCAGCGCGGCGCCGCAAGTCTCGGCGTTTCGTGGATTCCCGCGGCGCCCTTCCTGGCCAGACGGCCGATGGCTGGCGTCGAGCTAAGTACCAATAAATTCACATGGCTCCGTAAAGCGAGCTATCCTCGAGACTGCATGTTCAAGGAGGCTCTGAAGAGCGTCGTGGACGGGACGGACGGCGGCATCGCCGGCCTCCTGATGGACTTCGAGGGGATCCCCGTCGAGAGCTACACCCGAGAGGGTCTGACCTTCGACATCGAGTCGGTGGGCGCGGAGGTCAGCGTGGTGGTCAAGGCCATCCAGCGCGCGACCGAGATGCTCGAAGCCGGCAGCACCCGGGAAGTGGCCTTCCAGAGCGACAAGATGGTGACCCTGATCCGCATCGTGAACGAAGGCTACTTCGTTGCGATGGCGATGCAGCCAGAGGGTAACTTCGGCAAGGGCCGTTACCTCCTGCGCGTGGTGGCGCCGAAGCTCGCCGAAGAGCTCGCGTCCTGACCGTGGCCGCAAAGAAGAAGAAGGCCCCGGAAAAGCCGCGACAGCGCATCATGGTGCTGAGCGGTCCGAACCTCGACCGCCTGGGCAAGCGCGAGCCACACATCTACGGTTCGACCGGGCTCAAGGCGATCCATGCCGAGCTCGAGGAGATCGCTGCCGCGCAGGGCGTCGTCCTGGAGTGCCGCCAGAGCAACCACGAGGGCGACCTCGTGACCTTCATCGGCGAGGCTGCCGACCGCGAGTTCGTCGGCATCCTGATCAACCCCGGGGCCCTGACCCACACCTCCTACGCCATCTACGACGCGATCAAGGGCGCCGGGCTGCCGACGGTGGAAGTCCACCTTTCCAATCCCGATGCGCGCGAAGCGTTCAGGCGCGAATCACGGGTAGCACCGGCCTGCTTGGGCCGTGTCGCAGGCTTTGGCGCCGGCTCTTACGCGCTCGCCCTGCAGGGCTTGCTCGCGCGGCTGGCCGCGAGCTAAGGTCCGCGCGGTCTGGTTCCCCGGCCGAGCCCTTTTCTGGAAAATCATGCTGTCGCAAAAAGAGCTTGAAGGATTGCTCCGTACTCTCGAGTCCGAAGGCGTGTCGGAGTTCGAGTACGAGGACGAAAAAGTTCGGGTGCGCGTGGCCTTCCCGCGCGGCGCTGCGGCCGTCGCCGCCATGCAGCCCCTCATGGCGCCCGCCGCCGTGGCTGCTGCTCCCGCCGCCCCCGGCGCCAAGCCTGCGGCTGCCGCCGAAGACGCCGGTGTCGTCTTCGTGACGTCGCCGTTCGTGGGCACCTTCTACACCTCGCCCTCGCCCGAAGCTCCGACCTTCGTCGAGGTAGGCGCTGCGGTGAAGAAGGGCCAGACGCTCTGCATCATCGAGGCCATGAAGCTGATGAACGAGATCGAGGCCGAGCAGGCCGGCACGATCCTCGAAGTGCTCGCCGAGAACGGCAAGAGCGTCGAGTTCGGTCAGAAGCTGTTCAAGATGCGGAAGGCCTGAGCCCCGCATGTTCAAGAAAGTCCTCATTGCAAACAGAGGCGAGATCGCGATTCGCGTCATTCGCGCGTGTCGTGAGCTCGGCGTCGCGACGGTCGCGGTTCACTCCGAAGCAGATGCGGGCGCGTTGCACGTGCGCTTCGCGGACCAGGCGGTGTGCATCGGGCCCGCGGCTTCGGCCAAGAGCTACCTGAACGTCCCGGCCATCATCAGCGCTGCGGAGATCACCGCCGCTGACGCCATCCACCCCGGTTACGGCTTCCTCTCGGAGAGCTCCGAGTTCGCCCGCATCGTCGAGGGTTGCGGGCTGCACTTCATCGGTCCGCGCTCGGAGGTGATGAAGCTGTGGGGCGACAAGCTCACGGCGCGCGAGGCCGCCAAGCGTTACGGTCTGCCGCTGCTCACGGGCAGCGAGGCCCTGCGCGACGCCGAGCACGCCGAGTCCGAGGCTGGCCGCGTCGGCTATCCGGTGATGATCAAGGCTCGCGGCGGCGGCGGCGGGCGCGGCATGCGCATCGTGCGCAGCAAGGAAGAGGTTCGCCGCGCGTTCGAGTCGGCCACGGCCGAGGCGATGAACGCCTTCAAGAATCCGGAGCTCTACCTCGAGCGCTTCGTGGAGCGACCGCGTCACGTCGAGTTCCAGGTGCTGGCCGATCATCACGGCCAGGTCTGGACGCTGGGCGAACGCGAATGCTCGCTGCAGCGCCGCAACCAGAAGCTCGTCGAAGAGGCGCCCAGCCCGGCCATGACCGACGACCTGCGCAGTCAGATCGGCGAGGTCATCCGTCGCGCGATCCTCGAGACTGGCTACACCTCGCTCGGCACGCTCGAGTTCTTGATGGACGAGGGCAAGCTCTACTTCATGGAGATGAACACCCGTGTCCAGGTCGAGCACCCGGTCACGGAGATGACGACGGGTGTCGATCTGGTGGTGGAGCAGATCCGCGCCGCCGCCGGCGAGAAGCTCGACTTGCCCGACACCCGCATCTGGAAGCACCGCGGGCACGCCATCGAGTGCCGCATCATGGCCGAGGATCCCGACACCTTCGCGCCCTGGCCCGGGAAGATCACCGAGTACCACTCGCCCGGCGGCATCGGCGTGCGCGTGGATTCGGGCGTGTTCGGCGGCTGGCAGGTGCCGCCCAACTACGACTCGCTCCTGGCCAAGCTGATCGTGCACGGCGCCACGCGCGAGCAGGCCCTCCGTCGCATGCGCCGCGCTCTCGACGAGTACATCATCGGTGGCATCCGCACGAACATCGAGCTGCACAAGCGGCTGCTCGAGCTCGAGGACGTGCGCGAAGGCCGCATGACGACGCGCACGGTCGAGAACTTCATGGCATCCCGGAAGGGCTGACGTCGTGACGGTCGCCCTGGAGCTCGCCGAACGCTTGCTCCAAGGCGACGTGCGCGCGCTCGCTCGCGCCTGCCGCATCGCCGACGATCGCCTGCCCGGCCATCGTGAGCTCGCCAGTCGCCTGCACGCGCAGGGCCGCGCCGGCTGGGTGCTGGGCGTGACGGGCAGCCCCGGAGTCGGCAAGAGCACGCTGTGCGACGCGCTCGTCACGCGTTTCCGCCAGCGCGGAGAGCGCGTCGGCGTGGTGGCGGTCGATCCTTCGAGCCCGTTTCACGGCGGTGCGCTGCTCGGCGACCGGATCCGCCTCCAGCGCCACTTCGAGGATCCCGAGGTCTTCATTCGCTCGCTCGCGACGCGCGGCGCCGTCGGCGGCCTTTCGCGTTCGGCCGCCGACGTGATCAGGCTGGTGCGTGCCTGGGGCGCTCGCGTGACGCTGGTCGAGACCGTCGGCGTCGGTCAGGACGAGATCGAGGTGTCCCGCAGCGCGCACACGACGCTGGTCGTCCTGGCTCCGGGACTCGGCGACGGTGTTCAGGCGCTCAAGGCGGGCCTGCTCGAGACGGCGGACCTCTTCGCCGTCAACAAGGCCGACCGCGAGGGCGCCGAGCGGACCGCGGCCGATCTCGAGGTCGCGCTGGAGCTCAGCGCCCGGCCGCAGCGTCCACCGGTGCTGCGCACCTCCGCCACGCAGCATCAGGGCCTCGACGAGCTCTTCGTCGCTCTCGACGAGCACCGCGCCTGGCTCGGCACGCCCGAAGGCGACGAACGGACCGCCTCCCGCGAGCGCGAGGCCATCCAGTCTTTCTTGCGCGAAGAGCTCGGCGAGCGCCTGGTGCTCGCGCTGGGTCAGACGTTGCCGGCAGCGGCCGAGCGAGTGCGCCTGGGCGAGCTCGACCCCTACGCGGCTGCCGAGGAGCTCTGGCTCACTCGCTGAGCTCGCCCGTCACGAACATGGCGTAGTCGACGTGCTCGCCGAGCGCGAAGTAGAGGTCCTCCGCGACGACGCCCATCGGCTCACAGGTGCCCGAGCTGTCCGTCCACAGCGCCGGAAGCGCGGAGCCCGGAGTTCCGGCGTCCAGCACCTGGCGCACCGCTCTGCGATCGCCGGCACATGTCGGCTGAACGGTCTCGGTCACGAACGCGGGCACCTCGCTGGCGGAGCAGCTCGGCACTCGCAGGTACGGCGCCGGCACCGTGCAGGTCGCCTCGCTGAAGGCTTCGAGCAGCTGGCTTCCGCCGGTCGCGGCCGAGGGCAAGCAATAGAGATAGTCGTCGTTGCCCATTTCGAACTGGCAGCGTGTTTGCAGCTCGTCGTCCCACCAGCCTTGGAACCAGCAGCCGCCGTCGGCGCTGGTGCGGTAGACGGGCTTGAGACGACCGGGATCGTCCTGGTTGACACTGATTTCGACGGGCAGGAAATCGCCGTCGGGGACCTCGGTCATCGTGAACGCTTGCTGGCCGGCGGGCTCCGGCGCGGGCTGGCAGCTCCAGCGGTCGTAGAACGGGCCAGTGTACTCGCCGCCGGCCGCGAAAAAGTAGGTGCCCGGCATGCACTCGTCGGCAGACAACGCGCCCGCGTAGCGAGGCGTCGGCGCGCTGGCGCACGAGTTGCTGGGAACGGTCATCACTCCGTTGCACTCGGCGTCGCTGAACTCGTAGTAGCCGAGCTCGTTGGGTGTGCAGTGATCCTTGCCGTCGCGCATGCTCCGGAACACGCACGCCTCGCCGAGCTGGGTGTCGCGGTAACCCTGCGCAGCGTGGAAGCCGCCTTCAGCTTCGAAGCCGAACGTCGCGATCCGGCCCAGCCCCGCCCACTCCGCGGTCGTGACCTCGGGGTAGTCGGCTGGATTCAGCTCGGGCCCGCGGCGGTACAGGTGATTGAGCGTACCGTACTCCACACACGCGCCCTGAGCGTTGTGGCTGTACACCACCGAATCAGGCAGCGGATCCCCGTAGGGGAAGAGGCGAACTCGTTCGTCGCAGGCGTCGGGCGTCACGCGCACGGCGATGAGGTCCTTCGCGCAGATCCCCTTGTACTCGATCAGGTCCGTGCAGCCGGTATCCAGGTAGTAAAGGTTGTCCGTGTCCTCATCCGAGGCGAGCGGCATGCAGCGCGTGACGCCGTCGGCGTCCGGGCGGAACTCACAGTCCTCTCCCGTGGCTAGGTCGTAGAACGACTGGAAGTCCTGATCGCCTTCGGCGGTCACCAGGTTGCGCAGGCCAATCTGGCTGCCGGCGACGTGATTGCTGGTGCGCTCCCTGCAGCTGGCGTCGAACTCGCCGCCTCCGGCACTGCCTCCGGAGCCGCCGCCGCTCGTCCCCGCGCTGGAGCCAGCCGTCCCTGCTGCGTCGCCTCCGCCGCTGCCGCCGCCGTTCACGACGCCGCCGGAGCCGGCGCCACCCGACGCTCCAGGGGTGGGCGGATCGGCTTCGCTCTCCGAGCCACACGCCAGGCACAGTCCGACGACCACCGTCCACGAGCCACGCATCGCCGGCAGTCTACCCGCGAAATGGGCGAAAGCTTCCTTCGTGCGACTGAATTCAGCCGTCTTGGCGGCGGCTGATCGTTTCGAGATAACGGGTGATGAGCTCGGCGTCGCTATCCGCGAGCTTCACGCCGAGCTCGCGCATGTGACCGACCTCCTCGCGCCAGCGCTCGGGGGGAAGATCGCCCGGCAGCTTGAGCGGGTGGCAGCTCGCGCACGTCTGCACGTAGAGCTCACGGCCCTGTTCGAGCTGGGTCAGCGTGGCCTCCGGCCAGAACTTCTGGGCGGCCGTCGCGTCGGCGGCGTTCGGCTCGGCCAGGGCCGGAGCACAGCCGAGCGCGAGCAACCCGAACAGGGCGAAGAGGCGGGTGTTCACAGGTGAAACCCCATGATCACGCGCGCCCGCAAGTGCTCGCCGTGCTGCAGGTCGAAGCTATCGTCGGCCTCGTTCTTGGGCGAGTAGATCTGTGGCGAGACGGCAAACGTCAGCCACCAGGCGTCGTAGGAGGCGCCGATGGTGGGTCCGGCGTAAAACGCCAGGCTCTCGAGCTCACCGCCCACGAGTCCTGCTGCCGACACGACCTCCACGCCGGCAGTGAACGAAGGCGAGATGAAGTACGCGGCGCCGAGCGGGACCTCGAGCTCGATTTCTCGCGCGGTCTCACCGGTGACCGCGAACGCCCATTCGTGCTCGAACACGGCGTTGCCGGCCACGAGCCACTTGCCGAGCTGCTTGTCGAACAGCAGCTTGGCCTCGATCTCGGCCTGCACCGGGCCAAGCCCGGCCTCGACGTAGAGCGCGGAGCCGAGCGCGTCGGCGACGGGATCAGTCAGCTTGTACTTCCACTCCGAGGATACGCTCGTGAACTCGAAGTCCGAGCGTCGCGTCACCTGGCCGGTGGAGGGATCTTCTTCGTCGGCCGCCAGCGTGTTGAAGTTCCAGTAAAGCGAGGTCTGCAGGCGTTCGCTCAGGCCGAGCTCGAACTCGAGGCGGTTGTCGATGCGGCTGTAGTAGCGATCGCGGCCGAGTCGGAACGTGGTCCACGGCTCGAGCTCCGCCTCGCCGGGCTGGAGCACCCCGGTCTCGTAGGTGAACGCGAAGCGGCGCTCCGTCGCGCTGGCGCTCGTCGCGACGAGGACCAGCGAGAGGGCGGCGCAGCCTGCGACCAGCGATCTTCGGAGCATCTGAGCGCGGACCATCGCTCTATTGAAAGTGATAGTCAATATCACCTGGTCGCGCGCCCACGCGATGCCGCTTTTTTGGCTTTTTTCAGCACGTTGGCCACACGCAGCGGGGGGGCCTTGCGGCCGACTTCCTCGGCCTTGAACGCCGACGGGCAGAGCGTGCTGAGCGGGCAGGCGGCGCAGGCCGGTTTGCGCGCCGTGCACACTCGCCGGCCGTGGAAGATCAGGAGGTGCGAGAGCATGTCCCAGCGCTCGCGCGGGAAGAGCAGCATCAGATCTTGCTCGATCTCGAGCGGCTCGCTCTCCTTGGTCAGGCCGAGGCGCTGCGACAGACGCTGCACGTGGGTGTCGACGACCACGCCCTCGGGTTTGTTGAACGCGACGCCCAGGACGACGTTCGCCGTCTTGCGCCCGACGCCGGGCAGCTCGACGAGCTCGGCCAACGTCTCGGGCACCTTTCCGCCGTGGCGATCGACGAGGCGCTGCGACAGCCCGATCACGTTCTTGCTCTTCTGCCGGAACATGCCGAGCTTGCCGAGGACCTTTTCCACGTCGGCGGGCTTGGCCTTGGCCAGCGCGGCGGCGTCCGGCCAGCGCTTGAACAGCTCGGGCGTGACCTTGTTCACCATCACGTCGGTGCTCTGCGCCGAGAGCACCGTGGCCACCACGAGCTGGAAGGGATTCTTGTGATCGAGCTCGCAGTGCGCGTCGGGGTGACGCGCCTGGAGCCCTTCGTAGATCTTGCTGGCTTGCTCGCGCTTCTGCTCGAGCCGCTGGCTAGGCTTCTTCGCCGCCGCCATCTTCGCCGCCGTCTTCGCCGCCGCCGTCTTCCGGTGCTCCGTCGTCGCCAGCGGTTGCTGGCTCGCTCGCGCCGCTGCCCTCGGCGCCGTCGCCTTCGGCGCTTTCGCCGCTTTCGCCGAGTTCGGCGCTGCCCGAGCCCTCGCTGATCGGCTCGAGCGCCACCACGCGCTCTTCCTCTTCGACGTTCATCACCTTCACGCCCTGCGCGTTGCGCCCGGTCTCGCGGATGCCCTCGACGGGCGTGCGGATGGTCTGGCCGCGGTCGGTGATGAGCATGATCTCGTCCGACGGCTTGACCAGCGCAATGCCGACGACCGGTCCATTGCGGTCGCTGGCGTCGATCAGGATGATGCCCTTGCCGCCACGGTTCTGGGTGCGGAACTCCTCGAGGTGGGTGCGCTTGCCGTAGCCGCGCGCGCACACCGCCAGCACCCACTCGCGCTCCGGCTCGGTGCGGACTAGCCCCACGACCTCGTCGCCCTCGGCGAGCTCGATGCCCTTCACGCCCGCCGTGTTGCGGCCCATGGCGCGCACCTGCGACTCGTGGAAGCGGATCGATTGTCCAGTCTTTGTCGCGATCAGGAACTCGGCGTTGCCGTCGGTCACGCAGGCCGTGAGCAGCTGATCGTCGTCCTCGATGCGGACGCCGATGATGCCTTTTTCGCGGTAGTTCTGGTACTCGATCACGGCAGTCTTCTTGATCTGGCCGCCGCGCGTGATGGTGGTCACGAACGGACCCTCTTCGAAGGCCTTCACCGGTGTGATCGCCGCCACCTTCTCGCCCTCGTCGAGCTCGATGAAGTTGACGATGGCGCGGCCCTTGGCGCTGCGCCCCGCCAGCGGGATCTCGTACACCTTCTTGACGTAGACCTTGCCCTTGTTCGAGAAGAAGAAGACGAAGCTGTGCGTCGAGGCGATGAACAGCTGGTTGACGAAGTCGTCATCCGCAGCCTCCATGCCGCGGTTGCCCTTGCCGCCTCGCTTCTGCGCCTTGTAGGTGCTGACCGGCGTGCGCTTGATGTAGCCGGTGTGCGAGATGGTGACGACCATGTCCTCTTCTTGGATCAGGTCCTCGAGCTGGATGTCCGCTTCGCTCTCCACGATCGACGTGCGGCGCGGCTCGGCGTGCTTCTCCTTGACCTCCTCGAGCTCCTTCACGATGAGGTCCATCAGGACCGGCTCGTTCTCGAGGATGGTCTGCAGGCGCACGATCTCGTTGCAGAGCTCGCCGTACTCGGCCGCGAGCTTCTCTTGCTCCAGGCCGGTCAGGCGCGCCAGGCGCATCTCCAGGATGGCGCGGCCCTGGCGCTCGCTCAGGCGGTAGTCGCTCTTGCCCTTGGCGGCCTCGATCTCGGACTCGGGGCGGCCGGCGCGGCGCACGAACTCTTCCAGGCCCTTGAGCGGCAGCGCCATCAGGCGCGTCAGCGCCTCGTCGGGGTCCTTCGACTCGCGGATCGTCTTGATCACGAGGTCGACCTCGGTGACGGCCATGCCCAGGCCTTCGACGATCTCGCGCTGACCCTCGGCCTTGGTCAGCTCGAAGCGTGTGCGGCGGCTGACGACGTCGCGGCGGTGCTCTACGAAGAGCCGCAGCGTCTCCTTGAGATCCAGCACTGCGGGGCGTGAATCGACGATCGACAGGTTGATGATGCCGAACGACGTCTGCAGATCCGTCAGCTGGTAGAGCTGGTTCAGCACCACCTGCGGAAAGACGTCCTTCTTGAGCTCGATCACCAGGCGCATGCCGTCGCGATCGCTCTCGTCACGCGCTTCACGGATGCCCTCGAGGCGCTTGTCGCGCATGAGCTCGCCGATCTTGGCGTGCAGGCGCGCCTTGTTGACCTGGTAGGGGATCTCGCGCACCACGATCTGCTCGCGCTCGGGGCTGCCCACCACCTTCTCGACCTCGGTCACGGCGCGGATCACGACGTTGCCGCGGCCGGTGCGGTAGGCCTGCAGGATGCCGGCGCGCCCGTAGATCTGGCCGCCGGTCGGAAAATCCGGGCCCTGCACGTGGCGCATCAACTGCTCGATCGCGATCTCGGGATCACGAATCAGGTCGATCGTGGCGTCGATCACCTCGCCCAGGTTGTGCGGCGGGATGTTCGTGGCCATGCCCACGGCGATGCCGTTCGAGCCGTTGACCAGGAGGTTCGGAAAGCGCGAGGGCAGCACCAGCGGCTCCTCGCGGCTACCGTCGAAGTTCGGCTGGAAGCCGACGGTGTCCTTCTCGATGTCGGTCAGGAGCTCGGTCGAGATCTTGGCGAGACGGCACTCGGTGTAGCGGTAGGCCGCCGCCGGATCGCCGTCGACGGAACCGAAGTTGCCCTGCCCGTCGACCAGCATGTGCCGCATGCTGAAGTCCTGAGCCATGCGCACGAGGGCGTCGTAGACGCTGGCGTCGCCGTGCGGGTGGAAGTTACCGAGCACCTCGCCGACGACCTTGGCGCACTTCGAGTAGGAGCCGCCCGGCGTCAGATTGAGACCGCGCATCGCGAACAGGATGCGACGGTGCACCGGCTTCAAGCCGTCGCGGACGTCGGGGATGGCACGCCCGATGATGACGCTCATAGCGTATTCGAGGTACGAGGAGCGCATCTCGTCCTGAATGCTGATGGGCTGATCGTGGGGTGACGACTGAGACGGAGGTTGCTCGTTTTCCATGGGGAAGAAAGCGCCGAAACGCGCTTCTCAGGTAGCGCGGACCGGACCCGGCGACAACGGCTAGCGCAGGGCTTGGAGCAGCTGCCAGGTGATGGCCAAACCCAGCAGAAAAATTAGCCAAATCCACCAGGGTTGGGCGGGCGCCAGCGGCGGCTCCTGGCGTTTCTGCGCGAGCATCCGCACGCGCGCGTCGAGCTCGTCGATCCGGTCCTCGAGCATCCGAAAGCGATCCGCCATCTCGAGCTCCTCGCGCTCGGCCGGACGGGGCGCTGAAATCATGGTGTCGGGATCCCCGGGCTGCTTGGGAGCAGGCCTGACGCTCGAGCCCGGGTGCTTCAGATCGAGCTCGGTCGGGTCTGAGGGGAGACTACGCGGCGTGAGCGGTGCGCCGTCCGGATCGGTCGTACGCGGCGCGCGAAGGCTCTGCGGTGCCTCGCTGATCGGCTCGCTTTCGGTCGGCGGCTCGCTCGGGTTGGCGTCCTGGCGCGCCATCTGGTGGCGGTTGTACCACAGCTACGAGCTCACGGGCCAAACCGGATCCGGCCAGAGCGCGTCCCCTCGCGCCCTGGCCGGCCGTCCCCGTTGAATGGCGCCCCCGACCCGGCGATGCGGTCATCGTCGACCTCCCGAACAGTGGTTTGGTGCGTCCAGCGGATCCCATCACGGAATCGTACGGAGCGCCTTGTCGATCGAGTCGCCGAGCATGCTGTTGGCGAAGCGCTGCTTGAAGCGCTCGCCCCGCGCGCGCGCCTCGGCGTGACGCCCGGCCGCGATCAGCGCCTTGACCGTCAATGCCTCACGCTCCTGTTCCAGCTTGCTGGCGGGATAACGCGCAGCGTGAGCCTGAAGCTTGGCGAGCGCGCCATCGGCGTCGCCGGCCGCGAGTGTCTTGCGGGCCCCGTCCAGGAGTCCGAGCTCGGCGCTCAGGCCCTCGTCCACGCTCGGTGGTTTCACGCTCTCGTCGGCGCTGGCGCTGGCCGCGGGGGCCGGCCGCCGCGCGCCGAGCCTCACCTCCGCCGCTGGCGGCAGAGTCGCTGTATCATCGGCCGCCACGGCTTCGTCGGTGGTTGGCGATGTCGGCGCTGGCGGCGCCTTCACTTCCACGACGCGATCGCGATAAACGACGCGCACCTCGGGCGGCGCCATCAGGGCGTGCCCCGCCACGCCCACGCCGGTGCCGATGGCGAAGCCGAGCGCCAGCAGCGTTGCGCTGCCCTTGGCCACCACGGCCGAGGTTGCCGCCACTTGCGCGGTGCCCGGGTCGGGACTCGTGAGCGGAGGCGCAGCGACGCTGACCATGAGCCGGTCGCGAATGCGGGCCGCTGCGCTCGCGTCCAGCGCGGGCGTCTCGCTTCGAAGCGCCGCGACGAGCTCTGACGGAAAGCTGGGATCGGAGTGGGCCATCGCTACCTCTGCCTCGCGCGCAAGCGCTGCGCGGCCTTGCTGAAGTCTTCACGGGCCAGACGCAGCCTGGAGTAAGCCGTGGCCAGTGGGATACCGAGGCTCTCGGCGACCTCGGGGATCGGGCAGCCGTCGAGTTCGTGCAGGATGAAAACGGCACGACGCTGGATTTCGAGCGTCTCGAGCGCGGCGCGGGCGAGATCCAGCCGCTCGCGCTGGACGAGCTGCTCCACGGCGTCGGGCCTGGCATCCGTCGCCTCGACGCCGTCCGCGCTCACCTCCAGGCGCGCCCGCTGCTTGCGCCGGTGCTCCGAGGCGACGCGAAAGGCGAAGCCAAAGAGCCAGGGCTTGAGCGGTCGCGACGTGTCGTAGTCGTCCAGGTGGCGAAAGACGTGGAGAAAGACGTCGTGGGTCAGGTCCTCGAGCTCACGATCGAGCGCGCCCAGCCGGCGCAGCGTGTGCCACACGTAGGCGGAGTGCTGCTCGAACAGCTCGGGGAAGCTCGGCCGCGGAGGCGGTTCGAACGGTTCGAGCGGAGCAGCTTGCCGAAGGTGCATCGAG
>DATLIL010000361.1:0-7590 GCA_035539475.1 Polyangiaceae bacterium | reverse complement strand
GTGGGCGGGGCGTCCGGCGCTCTCGCGTCAGCCATACCGCTCTTCCCTCCACGGGTCGGCGTGGTTGTGGTAGCCGCGCGTCTCCCAGTAGCCGGGTTCGTCGCGGGCGGTGAAGCGGATGCCGGTCAGCCACTTGGCGCTCTTCCAGAAGTAGAGATCGGGCACCACACCGCGAACGGGCGCGCCGTGGGCTCGCGGGAGGGCCCGTCCGTCGAGTTGGTGAGCCACGAGCACGTTGGGCCGGAGTGCCTCGTCGAGCCTCACGTTGGCGGTGTAGCCGTGCGCCGCCTCGAACACGACGTGACGCGCCGACGTGCATTGCGTGACGGGCTGGTCGGTGCTGGGGGCGAAGTTCAATGGCGTGCGGGTGAAGGAGCTTGCCGACCGTGCCAAGGTCAAGGCTTCGGCGCGCCACGTCGTTTTCGAGGCAGCGCATGGCTATACCGCCAACGTACGGCTCGACGAGGCGCTCAGGCCGAACGTGCTGGTGGCGCACCAGCTCGACGGCCGAGCGTTGCCCCGGGCTCACGGCGCGCCCGTGCGCGGTGTCATCCCCGACCTCTACTTCTGGAAGAGCGCCAAGTGGCTGACCGGCATCCGTTTCAGCGCGCGCGACGATCCGGGCTTCTGGGAGACCCGCGGCTACCACAACCACGCCGACCCCTGGCGCGAGGAGCGTTATGGCTGACGCCTGGAAATGGCGACCCTGGCTGCGCGCCTTTCACCGCGACATCGGTTACTTCGCAGTCGGATTGACCTTCATCTACGCGCTCTCGGGGCTGGCCGTGAATCACATCGCCGACTGGGACCCCAGCTTTCGGCAGCTCGACCGCACCCACGAGCTCGGTGGCCCCCTCGCCGGCAGCGACGACGCAGTGGCCAAGCGCGTGCTGAGCACGCTCGGCATCCGAGAAGCGCCCCGCGAGGTGTACCGCAACGAGCAACAACTCGAGATCGTGTTCGACCAGCGCACGCTGCACGTCGACACCGGCAGCGGACACGTCGTGGAAGAGGGTCAGGAGCCGCGCTTCTTCTTGCGCCTCGCCAACTGGCTGCACCTCAACCGCGGCAAGAAGGCCTGGACCATCGTGGCCGATAGCTACGCCGCGTTCCTGCTGTTTCTCGCCACGAGCGGGCTGTTCATGATCCCGGGTCGCAAGGGCCTGCTCGGCCGCGGCGCGCTGATCGCCCTGGCCGGAGCCCTGGTGCCGGCGCTCTACGTCGTGCTGTCCGGCGGCCCCTGAACGGCGAGAGCCTCGAGCTCTCTCTCCACCTCGAACACGTGATCGGAGTCGGTGCCGATCGCGCGCAACGCGTGCGCCAGGCGCCGCAGATAGTCGACGTTGCTGCCGCTCGGCCCGTGACGCTGCGCGATCTCGCCTGCCACGATCTCGAGTGGCGCCGGTCCCAGAAAATGGGGGTTGCCGCTCGCGGCGACATAGGTGGTAGCCGCCAGTCTCCCGCCCTCGACGACCAGCTCGACCTCGGTGCGCTCGAAGCCAGCTCGCTCGCGCTCGTCGAGCTCGACGAGGATCTGTCGCGCGCTGTCGGCCGGCAGCCTGTAGGCCAGGCCCCGCACGCTCTCGCCAGGCGCAGGCACGAGCGTCACCACCCGTCCGGGAGCCTGAGGTGTGCCGCGGTGATCGGGCGAGCCTTGCCAGAAACGGCGCCCGTGGCCCTCGAGCTCGGCCACCACGACTTCCGCCGCGGCGAAGCCCGGGCGGTAGATGAGTGAGCCATAGGCGAAGATCCAAGTCACTTCGATCTGCATCTGGAACCGGTACCTGATCTGACTTTCTCGAGGGGCTTGACGTGAGTGCCAGTCCAGTGCTTACGACCAGCCCGAGGCCGCTGCAAATCGACCGCGTCTTGCCGCGTTATTCCTGCGCTGTGACCAGAATTGAACCTCGGCAGCGGAGCGCCGTCAGGCCTCACCCGGACCGCATAGGGAACCGTTTCCACATTTGTCTTTTCGCGATGCGTGGCGCCTGCTAATAATCAAGACGTCCAATCCGTCGCCGACACGCGTCTTGGCTTTGCCCGGGCGCAGGCGACTTAGCGCCCTCGGGATGAACGCCATGCGTCAACGCACCGCCCTGCTCTCCGCCGTCCTCGCCCTCTTGCCTCGCCTCGCCCTGGCCCAGGCCGCGCCCGAGCCGGACCCGCCCAAGGAAGCAGCGCCGGAGCCCCAAGCGCCAGCGGCGGAGCCCACCGCGGGAGAGCCAGACGTGGCGCCCGAAGGCACGACCGATCAGAAGGCAGAGGCGGCGGCCGCAGGCTCGACCAAGGCCAAGAGCGTGGTCCAGATGGACGACGGTGCGGTCGACGCCACCGCCGAGGCGGACGCTCAGGCTGGCGTGGCGGGCACGGGCGCCGCCACCCGCCGCGGCCCCAGCATCGGCAGCGAGGAGTGGAAGTTCGACTTTCACGGCTACTTCCGTGCCCCCATGCGTGTCGGCATCGGCAAGCGCGACGTGGCCGCCCCCGAGCTCGAGGTCGACGGCGCCAGCAGCACCACGCTGCACGCGCCGATCATCCCCGATGATCAGTTCCTGAGCTTCCAGAGCACCCCACACAACAAGAAGGACTGGGCCGAGCTCTTCTTCACCCTGGGCAACTCGTGGGCATCCGGCACGGTCTCGATTCAGGGCTACAACTTCGCCGAAGCGGCCTGGAACGACGCCAACACGCAGTTCGGGATCTCCCAGGCCTACGTCAATCTGACGCCTGACCTCGGCTACGAAAACGTGCGACTGGCGCTCAAGGCAGGCGCCTTCTCCGACAAGTACGGCCAGGCCGGCCGCTACGACGCGGGCGAATACGACACCTACCTGTTCGGCCGCACGCACATCGCCGGCGAAACGCTACATATCGACTTCGATCTCGACGAGGCCAACACCCTCTACATCGAGCACGGCGTGGGTACGAAGCGACCCGATCCCAGTCAGTTCAACAACGCGCGCTTCACCGTGCTGAACCACCTGCACGCCGGACTGAAGCAAGGCCGTGATCTCGAGATCGGCGCCCACTACATGGTGGCCTGGACCCAGGAAGACGACCGCGACTTCGAGCCCACGGCGTCGAGCTTTGCCAGCAGCCGCAGCGGCCTGCCCGACGGCAAGCTCTGGGTGGCAGGTATCGAGGGCCGCGCCGAGCTCGGTGCCCTGGGCTACCTCTACGCCGGTTACTCGCACATCGGCGCCGAATACGCGGTCACGGTCGCGCCGGCGATCGAGGTGCTCCACGCCTTTGGCGGCGGCCAGTTCCAGCTCGGCCTGACCGACAACTACCTCGACAGCCCCGGCTGCGCCGGCACCGTTCACCCCGACGCGCCGGCCCCGCCCGTGCCTGCTAACGGCGCCGTGGTGCCGGACAACTGGGGCATCCACCCCAACGGCTGCAGCGACGGCAACGGCTCGGTCAACGCCATCTCCGCGCAATACGAGTTCAGCCTGGCGAACTTCATGCAGCAGAGCTCCGGCGGGCAGCGCTTCTGGGGCGAGGGCGAGGACGTGAAGCTCGCGCTCTACGGCATCTACGCCGCCGTCAACAGCGACGCGCTGGACACCACGACGGATCAGGGCCTCACGGGCACGCTACCGACCGAATACAGCGTGACCAAGGTGAAGTTCGGCGCTGACCTGCAGTACGCCGCCCTGCCCTGGCTCACCGGTGCGATCCGCCTGGATCGCGTGCAACCCAATTCGAACATTCCGGAGCAGTCATTTGGTGTGCTGTCACCGCGCGTGGTCTTCAAGTCCAAGTGGGTCACTCGCGAGCAGATCAGCTTCCAGTACTCGCGCTACTTCTACGACCAGCGGACCTGCGGCGAGATGGACACCCTGCCGTTCCGCTGCGTCCAGGCGCCACCTGCGCCGGTGCCCTACGAGGGTTTTGGCTCCGCTTTCGACGCCCAGGACACCGGCAACCGCGCCGTGGGCCCGCAGTCGACCGGCCGCGCCGGTGTATTCCGTCCAGACGTGAACGTATTCAAGATCGAAGCCAGCATGTGGTGGTGAGCGGGACCCAGTGTGCGGGGCACTTCGCAACAACGCCTGCGCCACAATGGCAACTGGAACCGTTCCCAGAAAAAGCTCAACGGCACTGTAACAAGAGCTCAATCGCGACAGCATGCAACACAAAACCCATACTACTTGGCCGCAACTTGATGTAGAATCGGTTCCATGAAAACTGCCTATCTGGGTGCGGCAGTCATCCTGGTTTCGGTCGCCAGCGGCGTCGCCTGCAGCGCCAACAGCGGCTCGGACGACAACGGTCTGGCCAGCGGCAGCAAGAGCAACGGCTCTGGTGCCACTAGCAGCAACGGTAGCGGCGGCACCATCGGCCTGGGCGGCACGGGCAGCGTCACCCTCCCCGGCGACGAGGGCGGAGCCCCGGCCCAGGGTTGCTACCAGTACGACGTGGTCTGGGAGCCCAAGACACCCACTGTTTACATCGTGCTCGATCGCTCTTCGAGCATGAAGGACTACGGGCTCTGGGGCCCCATCCGTGACGCCATCCTGCCAGTCGTCGAAAAGCTGCAGGGAGACGTTCGGTTCGGGTTCACCGCGTACACGGGTATGGCCAGCACGGGCTGCCCCGCCGGTGCGCTAGAGCTCGATTCCGTGCCCATCGCGCTCGACAACTACGAGGCGATCAACGCACTCTACGCCCCGCTCGAGCCGCCCACGGTCAGTGACACACCGACGGGACCGGCGCTCGACTTCGCGCGGGATCAGCTCGCCGCCGACACCACACCGGGCGACAAGTTCCTCCTGCTGGTCACGGATGGTCAGCCCGACTACTGCGACAACCCCACCGCCAAGTGCGCCGTGGACGGGGTCGTGCGGCGCATCCAGGAGCTGCAGAGCGGGGGCATCCGTACCCTGGTCTTCGGCTTCGAGGGCATCAGCAGCGACAATCAGGCCGAAATCGCGAGCCTGACCTGGGCCCTGCAGTCGTTCGCCAACGCCGGCGCGGGCGAGCCGGTCGGCGTGCAGGCGGGCATGACGCGCGAGCAGTACGGGGTCGAGCTGACTCCGGGCGCGGTCGTGTTCTGGGACGAGTGCAGCGGCTACGCCCCCTGGAAGACGGAACACGAAGCGGCCGCGCTGCCCGAGTTTTACCCGCTCGGCACCTACACGGCGCCCGCTGGCGCCGCGCCGGTGTTCAAGCCCAACCCCACCGACCAGCAGGCGCTGATCACCGAGTTCGAGTCGGTGCTATCCGGCGTGAAGAGCTGCAGCTTCGACCTGGCCACGGAGATCGAAGAGGGCACGCTCAAGATCGACGTCAATCAGCTTGGAGCCGTCGACGTCCAGGTGCAGGGCATGCCCATCGCGCTCGACGAAACCGGCGGACAGGGCTGGCGCATGGCGAGCGAGACCCAGCTCGTGCTCGAGGGTGCGGCCTGCGATCTCTGGCGACAGAAGGAAAGCACGGAGATCGCCTTCGACTTCCCCTGCGAAGTGATCGTCGTCGTGCCGAAATAGAGCCGTTTCTGTGCCCGACCTTTACGGCCAGCAAAAGCGGTGCTGCGCTGGCCGGGCATGGGACGGATCTGGGTCACCGGCTTCATTGCCCTGAGCGCCGTGGCTTGCGCGGGGCCGATCGCGCCCCTCACCTCGCCGCTCGACGGCGGCCGCCCGTGGCGTGAGCTTCGTACCGAGCATTTCACGCTCCAGACCGACACGAGCTCGGGCAACGCCAGGGTCCTCCTGCAGCACCTCGAGACCGGGCATTTCGCCCTGCAGAAGGCCGCCTTTCCCTACGACGCCAGGCTCGACGTCGAAACGCGGATTGTCTTTTTCGAGGACCTGCCCGATCTGGCGCAACTCGGCTTTCCCATAGCGGCGGGTGCCGCCTGGCGGCCCTCCCTCTATTTCGACGACTCGAGCCTGCTGCTGCTTTCGGATCCCGGTTCGGACCTCGACCTCCAGCTCGTCTTTCACGAGCTCACGCATCGCTTCGTGGCCTTCTACTATCCTGGCGCGCCCACCTGGCTGCGCGAGGGGCTCGCCGAGTACTACTCGACCGTGCGAGTGCAGAACGGCGAGGCGGTGCTCGGCGACTACGTCGGTGACATCACCTTCACCCAGGGCAACAACGCGTGGGCTTTCACCCGCGCGCGGCGGCTGCTCGTCCCGATCTCGTCTGTTCCCGGCATCGGCGCTCTGCGCGCCATGGAGCCCAGCGGCTTCTATCGGCGCTTCGAGGAGTCGGTCCCCGAGGAGCGCGCACGGGTGGCCAACTACTCGGGGGCCTGGGCCATGGTCCACACGCTGAGCTCACTCCCAGGTGGTCCCCGCCTGTTCGAGAGCTACCTCGACGAGCTCTATCGCGGAAACCTGTCGGAGACGCAGGCCTGGCAGGCGGCGTTCGGACAACATCAGGCAACGCTCGACACCTATTTCCGCAGGTTCTTGCGGGCCGACCATTTTCAGCGAATCTACCGCCCCGTCGGCGAAGCTCCCGAGGTCGAGCCCAGCGAACGCGCCATGAGCCCAAGCGAGGTTCACACCCTGTGGGCCATCGCACGCAGGGCCGAGGACGCCAGCGGCCGTACCCTCGAGCGGCGGGATCTAGAGCGCGCGATCGCGGCAGACCCGAGCAACGCCGAGGCCTACCTGAGGCGTGCCATGTTGAACGACAAGGAGCGACGGTGGCCCGACGCAGAGCGCGACCTCGGGCTCGCGAACGCGGCCGCTCCCGGTGTCGCGCGCTACCTGGTCGCGAGAGCCACATTCTCGATCGGCCGAGACGACTTCGCCAAGTCGTCGGCAAAGCAGAGAGAGCTTCGGCGCTGGGTCAGGGACGTCACGCGTGCCCCCTCCTCCACCGCTGACTTCGTCTTCCTCGCGGATTGGGCAGTGTTCGAGGGGCACATCGACGCCGCCTTGCGTTACGCGTCACGCGGTATCCGTCTCGATCCCTCGTGCTTCTACTGTTACGGCGCGCTCGCCAGCGCTCACGCCGCACGGGCGGACTGGCCCAAAGCGATCGCCGCACTGCGGCTGGCCATCAATCTCTTCCCCCACGGCTTCAAGGGGCCCAACTACGTCTCGCTACTCGAACGCTACGAGCAGGCCCAGGCAGAAGGCTCGATCGAGCCGATCAGGGACTAGCTACGCCTCGCACTCGATCTCGACGACCGAACCAGGAGTCGCGTACGGCACGAGGTGCCCGACGATGGGCTTGCCGTCGACGGTGAGCGCGACGTCGCCGCCGCGGCCCCGGTTCTTGACGTGGATGCGGTAGAGCGCTCCACGGCAGCGCCGCTCGACGGTGAACTCGGCGAGCTCCTTGCCTATCACCGGCTTCACACTGAGCGCGTCCCACTCCGGCTTAACGCCCAGGAGATGCTGCGAGACGGCGACGAAGTTCCACGCCGCAGTACCGGTCAGCCAGGAGTTCTTGGCTTCACCGTGGCGGACGGCATCCTTGCCGGCAATCATCTGCGAGTACACGTACGGCTCGGTGCGGTGGACGTCGCTGATCTCCTCGATGTAAGCGGGCGTGATCTTCTTGTAATAATCGAAGGCGCGATCGCCCCGCCCGAGCACCGTCTCGGCGATGACGATCCAGGGGTTA
>DATLIL010000360.1:0-6067 GCA_035539475.1 Polyangiaceae bacterium | reverse complement strand
CGGGCGGGCCATCGGCGGCCGCGTCCGCGGCGAGTGCGTCGAACCGCCCCAGGTCGTGCAGATGTTCTGTGACCCGAACGAGGAGCGCGACGAAGAGCGCGAGTCCGGCGTCGCGTTCATGCTCGGTTTCCAGGTGGGCTTCGGCCTGGGCTATCCCGAGCCACTCCCCAGCAAACCCGCTACAACTCCGTGAATCGCCGCCGCGCCTACGGTCGTGAGACGCGGCAGGCGCCGAGCACCGGTGTGTTCACCCCACACCAACCAATCCAGTCAGCTGGCTGAGCCTAGCTAGCCGTCAGTCGCGCTACGCTCGTTCCGCGAAATGCAGCATTGCCGTGGGCGCGTTCCGCGAGGCCGCGTCAGCGGCCGAGCATGGAACCACTCCATGGATCTTGGCACCAGCATATCTCGATCCACGAACGAGAGGGTCACGACAAACTGACCGAACAGGCGCGGCTGTCTTTCAGGTCACCCGGAAGGCCAGGCGTTCTGCGCAGGAACTCCGCAAAACAAGAAACAAGAACATGCGCCGCCGAAGGCGGACCTTTCAGCAGGCCACCGAGACCCCGACGCAGCCCCGCAGGCACACCCTGTCAACGGCGCATGTGAGAAGCATCCGCGCTGGTCACGTAAAAGTCCCGCGGCCAGTGACGGTAATAATTCACTTCGAGCACGGGCATGCCGTCGTCGGGGTCGACGTTGTCGGACAGCTTGCCGACGATGCGCAGTAGTGAGCCGGCGCCGACGCTGAGCTTGCCGAGGTGGTCTTCGCCGTTGAGCTTGGCGAGCACGTGGACGATGGCGTGCTCGTGGTCGCTGACGGTGACGCGGCAGGTCTCCTCGTCGAAATCGTCGCACAGGTTGCGGGCGGCCAGCGTGCGCATGCTGAGCGTCAGGTAAGCGGCGCCGCCGGTGCCTTCTTTGCGCGAGGTGACGACACCGAACAGGGTGATCTTCTGCTTCTTCCAGCTGTCCGGTTCGCGCTGCGCCATGACCGGGTCGTACTCGCTGGCGTTCTCGACGGCGTCTTCCTCGTCGTCATCCGCCGAGTAGGCCCTGCTGTAGCCGTAGGGACCAGCCGAGGAGCAAGCGCAGAGGGTGAGCCCGAGCAAGCCGAGACGCAGACGATCCAGCATGGCGCGGCTATAGCGGACCGGTCGCGGCGCGTCGAGCGCCGCGTAGCCGCCACATGCGCGCGAGGAGCTCCAGGGCGAGCAGGGCGACGAGCACCAGGGCGACGTCGCTCGAGGCGTCGACGCGTGCCTGTCCGGCGCTCCCGCCTTGAGCGCTTTGAGACGGCGCCGGGCGGGGTGCTGCCAGCACCTCGCCAGGGTCGACGGCCACGACCCGCAATTGTTCGGTCTTGTCGTAGCTCACGCGGTAAACACCGCGCAGCGCAGGCGCCACCGACTTTTCTCCGGAGGGCAGCTCCTTGAGCGTCAGCGCGCCGGCGGGTCCCAGCACGCTTGCGTTGGCGCCGCCCAGCATCCACTCCGTCCCCGGGGTGCTGCGTCGCGGGCCAGCGCGGCGCGCCGCCTGTTCCACGAAATAGTCGAGCAAGGCCAGAAACCCCGGACGGAGCGAGAAATCGCTGAGCTCGACCGAGGTCGGTAGCGCGAGCGTGTAGACCACGCCGCGGCCGACACGTCGCTCGACCAGAAACGGTTTGCCGTCTTGCCAGCGACCGAGCTCGGTCTGTTTGTCGTCGAGCTCGCCGAGGTCGAGGCGCGTGCGTCCTTTCGGTCGGAGCTGATCGAGGCTCCTGGCTTCCGCGCCGAGCCAGCCGAGCGACTGCGGGTCGGCGCCGGCGGGCGCCTCGTTCGTTTGCCAGCGCGCGGCACCGAAGACGAACGGCTGCAGCGTCGTGCCGAGCTGAACGCTCTCCACGTTGGGACCGACGAACGCCACGGCCGTTCCGCCCTGCTCGAGCCAGCCGACGAGGCTCGCGCGCGCCTCCGGCGTGAGTCCGGGTGGATCGTCGAGCAAGAGCAGCGCGTACTGCGCGAGCTCGCCGGGATCCTCGGGCACGACCGAGATGGGCTTGATGTTGATCTCGGCGCCGAGAGCGCGCAGCGCCTGCTCGAGCAAGGTGGCGCCGCCGGTGCGAGCCGACGCGCGCGTCGGATCGGCGTTGACGGCAACGGACAGACCGCTCGACTCCTGTGCCAGCGGCGAGCTGTCGTCCTCTTCGATGGCGTCGTCGCCGCTCAGCACGAGCGCCGCCTCGTGTTTGGGATCGAGATCGAGCGAGAGCACCTGCAAGCCGGCGCGCGGCGCGAGCGGTGCGCTGGCCAGCGACTTTTTGGTGGAGGGCTTGCTGCTTTCGCGCGGCTTGGCAGAGGGCTCGAGCCCCGAGTCCGCGAGCGGCACCGCGTGGAGGCTGCGGCCGGTGGCGGCTTCGGGCGTCGTGCAGGCCACGGTGATGCTGGCGCTGCGTCCGCGGCGTTCGGCGCTGGTCACGGCGCAGTCGTGCACGCCCTCGCCGAGCTCCGGCAGCGGTACCCAGGCGGCGGGCTCGCTTTCGGGCAACGGATCGCCCGCCAGATCGCTGAGCACCACGACGCGCTTGTCGGTGTGGGGCTGATCGGCGAGCGCGCTCTGAGCCAGGGTGACGGCGCCGGCCAGATCGGTCGAGCGATCGCTCGGCTCGAGCTCTGCCAGCGCCTTGCGCGCGGCGCCGAGATCGGTCGTCGTGCTGAGGTACAGGCGAGCCGGCTTGCCCGCGAGCACGATGGCGACCGCGTCACCGGAGCGCGCGCTGGAGAGCAGCTGCCGTGCCGCCTCGATGGCGCGTTCGTGGCGCGTGCGGCCGGAGCTCAGCCTGGCGCGCATGCTGAGCGAGTCGTCGAGCACCAGCGCCAGCGCGACCGACGCTCCGGAGTTTCGCGCCAGCGACATGCGCGAGCAGCTCACGAACGGCGTCGCTCCGAGCACGGCCAGCAAGAGCACCGTGAGCACGCGCAGAGCGAGCAGCAGTCGATCTTCGAGTCGCCGGCGCTGGCGGGCGGTCGAGCGTGCCGCAGGCACCAGGAGCGCCGGTGGGAACGGGATCTCCCTGGCTTGCCCGCGCCGCAACAGATGCGCCAGCGCCGGGATCACGAACAGCAGACCGACGGCGAGGGCGGCGGCGACCAGAAAGCTCACGTCCGGCCCCCCGCGATCGCGCGCAGCGCCCGGACCACGACGCCGACCGGATCTTCGGTCGTGACGGCGCTGACCAGCCGTCCGCCGCGCGCGGACAGGCGTTTTTCCCAGGTCGTTCGCAGCCTGGCCATGGCCTCGAGGTAGCCCTGGCGTACCGCGTCGGCGTCGGTGTCGACGATCGTGCCGTCTTCCAGAGACTTGAGCCGCACCGGGCCGGCGAAGGAGAAGTCGAGCTCCTCGGGGTCGAGCACCTGCAGCGCGATCACGACGCGGCGGTGAGCGCCCAGAGCGGTGACGCGCTCGATCGCCGCGTCGGGCAGATCGAGCAGATCGCTCAGCAGGACGACGATGGTGCCGCGCCGCGAGCGCTCGGCCGCGGCGAGCGCCTTATCGACGTCGCGTTCGCTCAGCGCTTCTGCCTGCGCGTCTTCGAGCAGGTTGGCGACGCGCTCGAAGGCCTCGCCGCCGCCCATCGCGGGCAACGGGCGCATCTCCTTGCCGCCCAGCCAGTCGAGCCCGACGCGATCGCCCGTGTCGACGGTGATCTTGGCCAGCGCGGCGGCGATCAGCGCCGCGTAACCGAGCTTGGACACCGGGCCACGCGCGCTCTGGTAGGTCATCGAGGGCGTGGCGTCGACGAGCAGGCGCAGGTCGCGATCCGTCTCGGTCTCGAACTCGCGGATCATCAACTCGCCGTGGCGCATCAGCGCGTGGCGATCGATGAAGCGCAGATCGTCACCGGGCGTGTAGGCGCGGTGGCCGCCGAACTCGACACCGGCGCCGCGCCGCGGGCTCGGATGCATGCCGGCCCAGGCGCCTTCGGCCACGAGCCGCGCGCGCAGCCTGAGCGGCGCGAGCTTGCTCCAATCGATGGCGCCGCGAAAGCTCTGCTTCAAGGCTTTGCGCGCTCGCAGACGCGAATGATTTTCGGGCTCAAAATCACGGGATCCAGCCGGGCCGCGGCGTCGCGCTTGCGCCACTCCTGGCAGGCCGTGGTGGCCAGACCGTGCGCGTCGAGCGCGGCGTAGGCGGTGGTGAGCTCGCGGTAGATGACGGCGAGCTGTGGCTCGCTCAAGGTCGCGCTGCCCACGAAGCGATTGCCGCGGCTGACCGCGTCGACGAAGCGTCCGGCGCGCACGTCGGCGATGAGCGCCGGGATCTCCTGCGCGACCTTGCGCTGCGCGAGACGCGTCTCGCCGGCGCCCTCGGTGTAGGCCACACCCGCCGCCAGGCGCGCGGCCTTCTTGCCCGCCTCCGTCAGCGGCAGGTCGGTGAGCGGGATCAACACCACGTCACCCGGGCCGATGCCCTTGCCCTTGAAGCCGTTGTAGCGATCGAGGACCCAGGCCTTGTTCTTGTCACCGAGGTACGTGTAGGCGTACTCGATCAGGTTGTCCCCCTGCTCGGCGATGAGCCGCAGGTTGTACGGGACGATGATCTCGGAGCCCTCCTGCGGCGTGAGCCAGGGGCTCGAGTCGTTGGCGATCGAGAGCACGTCCGAGCGCGAGGGCGAGCCGAGGAGCTCCGCCGCGAGCAGGTCCCAGTTGTCGCCCGGGCGCACGCGGAAATGCCCCAGCGCCGGCACCTCCAGGCGCATGCCGTGCACGATCGGCGAGCCGCCACCCATGTCGAGCAGGTTGGCGGCCACCAGGAGCTTTTCGAGCTGGATGCGGCCGTAGTACTTCTCGGCCAGCGAGGCCAGCGTGTCACCCTTCTGCACGACGTGCTGGAACGCCTGCGCGTGGCCTGCGCAAACCAGCGCGGCGAGGATCGAGAAGAGGCCGAGAACGCGCTTCACCGGGCTGCCGTTTTGCCATAGTTTGGGGCGCATGTCGCGCGCGGACGGCATGAGCTACGCGCCGCAGGGCAAGCCCCGACCGGTCGTCGCGGCTGGGGAGTTTCCCTTCGCGGCCATGCGCCTGGACCACGGCCACATCTTTGGGCAGTGCAACGGCCTGATCGAGGCCGGCGCCGAGCTCCGCGCGGTCTTCGATCCGGATCCGGAAAAGGTCGCGGCGTTTTGCCAGCGCTACCCTGGCGTACGCGCAGCACGCTCCGAGAACGAGATCCTCGACGACCCCGCGATCAAGCTCGTGGCCGCCGCCGCGGTGCCGAACTTGCGCGCCGAGCTCGGTCTGCGCGTGATGGACGCGGGCAAGGACTACTTCACCGACAAGACGCCGTTCACGACGCTCGAGCAGCTGGCGCTGGCCCGGCAGAAGGTCGCCGCGACCGGGCGCAAGTACATGGTCTACTACAGCGAGCGGCTGCACGTGGAGTGCGCCGTCTTCGCGGGGCAGCTCATCAGCGACGGCGCCATCGGTCGTGTGATCCAGGTGCTCGGCCTGGGTCCGCATCGCCTCGCGGCAGCCTCGCGCCCGGCTTGGTTCTTCGAGAAGGAGCGCTACGGCGGCATTCTGTGCGACGTCGGCAGCCACCAGATCGAGCAGTTCTTGTTCTACGCCGGCGCGCACGACGCGCGCGTGCTGTCTGCCGCCGTGGCCAACTACGCGAACCCCGACCAGCCCGAGCTCGAGGACTTCGGCGAGGCCAGCCTGGTCGCCGACAACGGCTGCTCGAATTACTTCCGCGTCGACTGGTTCACGCCCGACGGCCTGTCTACCTGGGGCGACGGCCGCGCCATCATTCTCGGCACCAAGGGCAGCATCGAGCTCCGGAAGTACGTCGACGTTGCGCGCGACCCGGCCGGCGATCAGCTCTATCTCGTCAATCACGAGGGTGAGCGCCACCTCGAGCTCGCCGGCAAGGTCGGCTACCCCTTCTTCGGCGAGCTCATCCTCGACTGCCTCGAGCGCACGGAACGGGCGATGACGCAGGCGCACGCGTTCAAAGCCGCCGAGCTGTGCCTGCTGGCGCAAGCCGCGGCCATTCGCCTGGCCTGAATACCCTGAAGGGTGGGGAA
>DATLIL010000359.1:0-13612 GCA_035539475.1 Polyangiaceae bacterium | reverse complement strand
CGGGGGCAGCGCCTGATCGAGCGGGTAGTCGGCAGGATCGACACCGACGGCGAGCTCGGCGCTGGTCGCCAGGCTGAGCGTGGCGCCGGTCTCCACGCCGATCTCGAGGTAGCGGCCCGGAGCGAGTCGCTGGTGCAGCGCCACCAGCACGTCGCGGTAGTGGCCGCCGGGCATGAGCAGGACACTGAGCAGCCCCTGCAGTCCGGGGTAGTCCGGGTAGCGCTCGGCCACCCAGGAAAGATCGGCAAGGGCCGCGGCCCGCTGTCCTGCGCGGAGCCGCATCTCCCCGCGCAGCTCGCGCGCCAGCAGGTGCTCGGGGGCTCCCGCGAGCACCGACTCGATCAGGGCCGTCGCTCGATCGTGCTGGCCAGCGACGAAGCGCGCCACCGCCTCGCACAAGCGAATCGAGGGTTCGGCGCGCACGGCGTCCGGGAGGGCTTCGGCGATGGCGAGCGCGTGGTCGTGACCGCGGAGCTCGAGGCACTGCCGGAGGAGCATGACGATTTCAGCCGCCCCGAGTCCGTCGAGCGCCTGCCGTATCGCGGCGGCGTCCGGGACGAAGGAGTTCGGCTTCAGCGTCATGACAGGGCGGCGAACCCTGACTTTAGCCTACCCAGGCCCTGGCGTTCTCGAACATGCGCAAGAGCGGGCCGTTCTCGCCCCACTCCCGCGGTCGCCACGAGTACTGCACGCTGCGGAAGACCCGCTCCGGGTGCGGCATGAGGATGGTGGCGCGACCGTCGGCGGTGGTCAGAGCCGTGACGCCGCCGGGGGAGCCGTTGGGGTTATCGGGGTAGCGCTCGCTGGGGCGCCCGAGGTTGTCGACGAAGCGGGCGCTGACGAGGCCGCCCTGCTCGCAGGCGGCGAGCGCTCCAGGTGCGAACGCGGCGCGGCCTTCGCCGTGGGCGACCGCGATCGGCAGCCGCGAACCCGCCATGCCGGTGAAGAAGATCGACGGCGAGGCCTGGACCTCGATCTGCGCCAGGCGCGCCTCGAATTGCTCCGACTCGTTGCGCAAGAAGGCGGGCCAGTGTTCGGTGCCCGGGATCAGGGCCTTCAGCGCCGAGAGCGCCTGACAGCCGTTGCAAACGCCCAGGCTGAAGCGACCGGCGTCCTTGAAGAAGGCCTCGAACGCTTCGCGAGCGCGGGCGTGCATCAGGATGCTCTTGGCCCAACCCTGGCCGGCGCCGAGCACGTCGCCGTACGAGAAGCCGCCGCAGGCAACGATGCCGCGGAAGCCGTCGAGTCCGACCTTCCCCGCGAGGAGATCGCTCATGTGGACGTCGACGGCGGCGAAGCCGGCGCGGGTGAAGGCCGCCGCCATCTCGACCTGACCGTTGACGCCCTGCTCGCGCAGGACGGCGACGCGCGGCCGCTCGCTGGCGCCCTCGATCAGCGCCCTGGCGGGCGAGCTCTCGGCGTCGAAGGTGAGCCGTGGTGAAAGGCCCGGGTCCTCGCTGTCGGCGAGCCGATCGAACTCGGACTTCGCGCAGGCGCTGTTGTCGCGCAGCGCCTGCATGCGATAGGTCGTCTCCGACCAAACCTGCCGGAGACGAGCGCGCGGCTCGTCGAGCACGACGCGACCCGCGCTCTGCACGACGATGCGGTCGTCGTCGCGGGGCTGGCCGACGCGGCGGGTGTACCTGCCGCGGCCGAGGCCATGGCGCTCGAAAGCCTCTTCCACGCGGCCGAGCGCTGCGGCGGGCACCTGCAGCACGGCACCGAGCTCCTCGTTGAAGAGCTCGGGAAGCGCGTCGCTCCCCACGTCGAGCGTGAGACCCGAGCGGGCGGCGAAGGCCATCTCGCAGGCCGCGGCGAACAGGCCGCCGTCGGAGCGATCGTGATAGGCGAGGATCAGATCCTGCTGCTCGAGCTCGCGCAGCGCCGAGCAGAAGCCGCGCAGGAGCTCCGGGGCGTCGAGATCGGGCGCCGTGTTGCCGAAGCTGCCGAAGCACTGCGCCAGCACCGAGCCGCCCATGCGCTGCTTGCCAGCGCCGAGATCGACCAGCACGAGCGCGGTGTCGCCGGCGTCCTTGCGGAGCTCGGGCGTCAGCGCGCGTCGCACGTCGTCCACCTTGGCGAAGGCCGTCACGATCAGTGACACGGGCGAGAGCACGCGCTTTTCGCCGCCGTCCCAGACGGTGCGCATGCTGAGCGAGTCCTTGCCGACCGGGATGGCGATTCCGAGCGCCGGGCAGAGCTCCTCGCCGACGGCGCGCACGGCGTCGTAGAGCGCCGCGTCCTCGCCGGGGTTGCCCGCCGCCGCCATCCAGTTGGCGGAGAGCTTGACCAGGCCGAGGGAGGCGACCGGCGCGGAGAACAGGTTCGTGATCGCCTCGCCGACGGCCATGCGCGCGGCAGCGGCCGCGTCGATCAGCGCCAGCGGCGTACGCTCGCCCAGCGCCATGGCCTCGCCCTGATAACCCTCGTAGTCGTCGAGCAGCACGGCGGCGTCGGCCACCGGCACCTGCCACGGACCGACCATCTGATCCCGAGCGATCAGGCCGGTCACCGTGCGGTCGCCGATCGTGATCAAGAAGTCCTTGGCGGCCACGCTCGGGAAGCGGAGCACGCGGCGGGCGGCTTCATCGAGATCGATGCCGGACGGATCGAAGGCGGGGACGGCGGGCTTCTGCCGCTCGTCGCGTCGGGTCATCTTCGGCGCCTTGCCGAAGAGGAGCTCCATCGGGATGTCGATCGCGAGGTTGCCGAAGTGGCGATCGGCGACCACGAGCTTTTCTTCTGCCGTGACCTCGCCGACGACGGCGTACGGGCAGCGCTCGCGCTCGCACAGGGCACGAAAGGCCTCGAGCCGCTCGGGGCGGAGCGCCAGGACGTAGCGTTCCTGGGCTTCGTTGCACCAGATCTCGAGCGGGCTCATGCCGGGCTCGTCGCTCGGGATCTCACGCAACTCGATGTGCGCGCCGCGCTCGCCGTCGTGCACGATCTCGGGGATGGCGTTGGACAGGCCGCCGGCGCCCACGTCGTGGATGCTGATGATCGGCGTCTCTTCGCCGAGGGCGTTGCAGCGGTCGATCACTTCCTGGCAGCGCCGCTCCATTTCCGGGTTGTCGCGCTGCACGCTGGCAAAATCGAGCTCGGCCTGGCTCTGGCCGCTGGCCATCGACGAGGCCGCGCCGCCGCCGAGGCCGATGAGCATGGCGGGCCCGCCGAGCACGACGATCTTGGCGCCGGGTGTGACGCGCTGCTTCATCACGTGGCCGGGTCGCACGTTGCCGATGCCGCCGGCCAGCATGATCGGCTTGTGGTAGCCGCGCAGGGCGCCGCCCTGCACGAGCTCGAAGCTGCGGAAGTAGCCGGCCACCGCCGGGCGCCCGAACTCGTTGTTGAATGCGGCACCACCGAGCGGGCCGTCGATCATGATGTCGAGCGGCGAGACGATGCGGTCGGGCTTGCCGTAGTCGACTTCTTCCCAGGGCTGTACGAAGCCGGGGATGCGCAGGTGCGAGACCGAGAACCCGGTCACGCCGGCCTTGGGCTTGGAGCCGCGCCCGGTGGCGCCTTCGTCACGGATCTCGCCGCCCGAGCCGGTGGACGCGCCGGGGTGCGGAGAGATCGCGGTCGGGTGGTTGTGCGTCTCGCACTTGACGAGGAAGTGGATGGGCTCGCGCGTCGAGCCGTAGACGCCGCTGCCCGCGTCCGGGAAAAAGCGCTGGCCGGTGCTGCCCTCGAGCACGGCGGCGTTGTCGCTGTACGCCGACAGCGTCCCCTGCGGTGAGACGCGGTGCGTGTTCTGGATCATGCCGAACAGCGACTTTTCTTGCGCCTGACCGTCGATGACGAAGTCAGCCTTGAAGATCTTGTGGCGGCAGTGCTCGCTGTTGGCCTGCGCGAACATCATCAGCTCGACGTCGGTGGGATCGCGCCCGAGCTCGCGGAAGGCCGCGACCAGGTAGTCGATCTCGTCGTCGGCCAGCGCCAGCCCGAGATCCTGGTTGGCGCGTACCAGCGCCGCGCGCCCGCCGGCGAGCACGCCGACGCTGGTCAGGGGCTTCGGCTCGGCGCGAGCGAAGATGCGCGCGGCGTGCTCGAGGCCCGGCAACACGCTCTCGGTCATGCGGTCGTGGAGCAGCGGTAGGAGCGCCGCGAGCTCGGCGGCGTCGAGCTCGCCCTGGGCGCTCAGGCGGTAGAGCCGTCCGCGCTCGATGCGCCGAACGGCGTCGAGGCCGCAGGAGTGCGCGATGTCGGTCGCCTTCGAGGCCCAGGGGGAAATAGTGCCGATGCGGGGGACCACCAGCACGGCCTGGCCACCGCCGCCCCCCGCCGGGCCAACGGCACCGAGCAGCGCGACGAGCCTGGATTCGAGCTCGGGGCCGCCGCCCCGGTGATCGACGAAGAAGACGTGCTCGGTTTCCAGCTGGGCGAGACGAGCGACGCGCTCGCGCAGGGCGGTGAGCAACTTGTCGCGACGAAAAGGGGTGAGGGCGGGTCCTCCGCGAAGGCTCAGCATCGGCGTCGAGCCGTCTTTGACAGAGGGGGGCAGTGGGGGCAAGGGCGCGTTCGTTTCCCCTTGGATCCTGCCAACCGCGGTTGGCGGAGCTCGCCGGCGTTGGCAGCGCTGCCCGCTCTGCGCGACGGCGCGACGACGGGATTTCAGCGGAGAACTCGAGCGGTACGGCGCTTGCTCTAGCCCGAGTGGCATGAACGACGTGCGCCGGTGGAAACGGGGTTTCGAGTTTGGGCCTTGGTGTTTGCTGGCTCTGATGACCGCGCTGGCGGGTACGAGCAGCTGCCTCAATCGGCCCGTGCAGCCTACAGAACCGGAGACGAGCAACCGCTTCGTCGACCAGGTTCGCCTGAACAGGGTCGACAAGATCGACTTCCTGTTCGTGATCGACAATTCGGTGTCGATGGCCGACAAGCAGGAGCTCTTGAAAAGGGCAGTGCCCACGCTCCTGCGCCGTACGCTGGAGCCGCCCTGCATCGACGACAGCGGTGCCGACGTGGTCGCGCCGCCGGGCGCCGATTGTCCCGCCGGTTCGAGCCGAGCCTTCCCAGCGATCGACGACGTCCACATCGCCGTGGTGAGCTCGAGCCTGGGCACCAGCGGTGGTGGCAGTTGCGCCGCGGACAGCGTCTGGAACAACGACCGCGGGCACCTCCTGCCCAGCGTACGGGAGGCCGTGCCGTCCTGGAACGGCTCCGGCTACCTGGTGTGGGATCCTCACGCCAAGCAGTCGCCGCCGGGACACAGCGATCTCGACGCCCTGATCGACGATTTCAGCACCACGGTCGACCAGGTGGGCGAGAGCGGCTGCGGCTTCGAGTCGACGCTCGAGGCCTGGTATCGTTTCCTGGTCGACCCGGAGCCTCCGCTGGAGATCGTGCGCGAGGGTAAAGTGAGCGTGGCCCGCGGCGTCGACGAGGAGCTGCTGCGCCAGCGAGCGGGCTTCTTGCGGCCCGATTCACTCGTCGGCATCGTGATGCTGACGGACGAAGACGACTGCTCGATCGCAGATAGCGGCGCAGCCTGGTTGATGAGCGCCGCCAACCCGAGGCCGCGCCCGACCAGCGCCTGCGCCACGGATCCATCGAGCCCTTGCTGCCGTCCGTGCACGGTGGACGAGTCGGGCCCGCCGCCAGGTTGCCTCGCCATCGCCGACGATCAGGCCTGTGCGACGCCCGAGTACCCGGCGACGGACGCAGGCGACGATCACAGGAACCTGCGCTGCGTCGACCAGAAGCGGCGCTTCGGCATGGAATTCTTGCACCCGACCAGCCGCTACATCGCGGGGCTGACGGAGCCGATGATCAGCAATCGCAGCGGGGTACAGGTGAAGAACCCGCTGTTCCATGCGGCTGACGGGACGCGCACGCGCGATCGGAACCAGGTCTTTCTCGCTGGCATCGTCGGCGTGCCCTGGCAAGACGTCGCCACGAGCGAGAGCCTGCAGGGGCCGGGGCTCGAATACCTCGACTCCGAAGGGCTGGCAGCGGAGTCGCGCTGGGAGCTCATGACCGGCGGTGATCCCCTGATGCGTGTCTCGAGCGCGCCGCGCTCCGGCACACACCCGCTGCTCGGCGTGCCGCTCGCGCCGGCGAGCTCGCTCAATCCGCTAGAGAATCCCGTGAACGGGCACGAGTACGTGAACACGGACAACTCCGATCTGCAGTACGCCTGTACCTTCCCGCTGGAGAATCCACGCACGTGTGACGGAACCATCGCCTGCGACTGCGACGAACGCGACCTCCCGCGAAATCGCCCGCTGTGTCAGTTGCCCGAGGGGAGTCCGGCCGGCACGAAGCAGTACTTCGCCAAGGCCTATCCAGGCCTGCGCCACCTCGAGGTGCTGCACGGGGTAGGCGAGAGCGGTCTCGTGGCTTCGATCTGCCCCAAGGTCGCGCTCGGTAGTGACGCCGGCGATCCGAGCTACGGCTACAATCCGGCGCTCGAGTACCTGGCCGGACGGCTCAGCGGGGCGCTCCAGCGCTGTCTGCCGCGCCCGCTCGACGTCGAGGCCGACGGCACCCTGCCGTGCAGGATCGCCGAGTCCGTCGCCGGCAGCTGCGACTGCTCGGCGCCGGGCAGGTCCCAGCCCTCCCCGGAGCTCGAGAGCGCGGTGCGCGTCGAGCTCGAGCGCGAAGGGCACTGCGGCGGGGACACGGACACGAGCTGCAGCGACATGTGCGTTTGCGAGATCCAGCAGACGACCGGAGACGCGCAGACGGCCTGTCAGAACGACGAGCAGCCGCTCGAGTCGGCGACCGGCTATTGCTACGTCGACAGCGAGCAGGGCGTCGGTAACGCGAAGCTGGTCGAAAAGTGCCCGCCGACCGAGCGCCGCACGCTGCGTTTCGTCGGCGCGGACACGCCGAGGAACCGCGCCGTGTTGTTCATGGCGTGCTCGGGGGCTCCGGTGCGCCAAGCCGAGTGAGCTCCGGCGCGAGCTCGTCCAGCCAGAGGTCCAGGTACTCGCGGCTGGCGGCGGATACGTGCGGCAAGAACTCGAGGTTCGGCGCGGTCCACAGCGGCGAGTCTTGCGGTAGCGGCTCGCGCTCGAACACGTCGAGGAAGGCGCCTGCGATGGTGCCAGCCTCGAGGGCGCGGAGCAGCGCGGTCTCGTCCACCGCGTTGCCGCGCCCGAGGTTGTAGAAGTAGGCGCTCTTGCGCATGGCCGCGAACGCGCGATCGTCGAACAGGTGATCACTACCCGTGTCGCTCGGCAGGGTGACGATGACGTGATCGGCGTCGCGCAGCACGCCCGGCAAGAGCGACGCCGGGAAGACGGCGTCGGCCGGTCCCGGATCGACGGCGTGGTCGCGCTTGATGCCGGCCACGCGCATTCCGGCCCCTTTCAACTGCCGCGCACACTCGCGGCCCAGCGGGCCGTAGCCGACGATCATCGCGAGCTGCCCAGCGAGGCGCCGCGTGCCCGAGAACTGGTCGCGTTCCCAGCGCCGCTCGCGCCGGTCGCGGAGCGCGAGGTCGAAGCGCCGGGACCAGAAGAGCATCATGCCGAGCAGCGTTTCGGCCATGATCTTGCCGTGAAATGAGCCGTGCACGCTGCGCACGCGGCCAGCTGGATCGCGCGCCACCTTCTCCCTGCCGGCCGCCGGCGTCGCCACGAACGAGAGCTCTGGTGCGAGCGCGTACCAGCCTGGCTCGAACTGCCACACCAGCGCCGCGTGTGCGCCAGGGAGCTCGCGCAAGAGCTCCTCGTCGCTCGTGGCGCGGATGAAATCGTGCTCCGGAAAGCGTTCGCGGAGGGCGGAGAGCTGTGCCGCGCTGAGCTGGAACGCGCTGACGCGGTTGTCGAGCCGAACGACGACTTTCATCACTCGCTGCTTTGACACGGTCCGCCTGCGAGCGGAAGGAGGTGGCCCATTGGCCGGATTGTGCGTGAAGTAGGCTGCCGCTATAAAGGCTGACTTGGGCTGAATTCGCCCGAGACGAGAGGGTCCTCATGCAGCCACACATGGCGCCGCAACCCGGCTATCCCCAGCCACCGATGCAGTATGGAGCACCAGCCATGGGGGGCGCCGCGGCGGCCCACCAGATCACGCACGGCCCGAGCTTCGCCATGCTGCGCGTCGACCTTCGGCCGGGCGAGACGCTCATCGCCGAAGCCGGCGCCATGATCGCGCGGCATCAGCCGATCGGCATGGAGGTGAAGCTCAACGCCGGTCGTTCGGCGGGCTTCTTCGCCAAGCTCAAGGCCATCTGCATCGCCCTCCTCCGCAAGGCGATCGGCGGCGAGACCTTCTTCGTCAATCACTTCAGCACGCCGCAAGGGGGCTCGGTCTGGCTGGCGCCCGCGCTGTCGGGTCAGATCCAGTATCGGCGCATGCAGGGCGAGACGCTGGTGCTCTCGACCGGCGCGTACCTGGCGCACATGGGTGACGTCGACTTGAAGCTCAAGTTCGGCGGCCTCAAGGGCATGCTGGCCAAAGAAGGCGCGTTTTTTCTCGCCGTCTCCGGCATGGGCGACCTCTGGTTCACGAGCTACGGCGGCATCGAGTACGTCGACGTCAACGGCACGTACATGATCGATAACGGTCACCTCGTCGGTTACGAGGGCAACCTGACTTTCAGCATCCGCACGGCGGGTGGCGGCATGATGGGTTTCATGGCCTCGGGTGAAGGTCTCGTCTGTGAGTTCCAGGGCCAGGGGCGCGTCTGGGTTCAGACCCGCAACCTGAGCTCGCTCGTCGGCTGGCTCTCGCCGCTCTTGCCCTGAGGAAACAGCATGAACTTCGAAGTCCTCTATCGTCCCGCGCACTCGATGGCCAAGGTGCAGCTCAACGCCAATGAATCGGTGCTGGCCGAGTCGGGCGCGATGATCGGCATGAGCCCGAACGTGCAGATGCAGACGCAGACCGGCGGCTTGATGAGCGGTATCAAGCGCATGTTCGGCGGCGAGTCGTTCTTCCGCAACACCTTCACCTCCCACAACGGCCCCGGAGAGGTGCTCTTGGCGCACGCGCTCTGCGGCGACATGCGCACGCTCGAGATGACGCAGTACGGCTATTTCGTGCAGAGCTCGTGTTTCGTCGCCTCCACGCCCAACGTGCAGACGGAGACGTCGATCGGCGGCTTCAAGAGCTTCTTCTCCGGCGCGGGTGTGTTCGTGCTCAAAGCCACGGCTCCTTCACCCGGCGCGCTCCTCATCGGCGCCTTCGGCGGCATCGAGGAGCTGCAATGCGACGGCAACCTCGTGATCGACACCGGTCACCTGGTGGCCTGGGACGCGACGCTCGAATACTCGGTCGGCAAGAGCGGTAGCGGCTGGATCGCGTCGTTCCTGTCCGGGGAGGGCCTGGTCTGTCACTTCAAGGGCCAGGGTCGGATCTGGATCCAGACCCGCAACGCCACGGCTTACGGTCAGGCGATCGGCGCGCTGTTGCCGCCGCGCTCGAGCTGAACCCGCGCAAAAAGGATCAAGAAGATGCGTTACCAGATGGTTCAGAAACCCGACTTCTCCGCGGTGCGCCTGCAGTTCGACCAGCCCGGCGAGCAGATCGTGGCCGAGAGCGCGGCCATGATGGGCCGCGACACGGCCATGGACATGAAGACGCAGCTGCAGGGAGGCATATTCGCCGCCGCCAAGCGCAAGCTGCTCGGCGGCGAGAGCCTGTTCACCAACACCTTCACCTCGACCGCGCCCGGACAGAGCCTGTGGCTCGCGCCGGGTCCCGAGGGCGACGTCGAGGTGATCGAGATGAACGGGCAGTTCCCCGTGTTCCTCAACTCGGGTGCCTTCCTGGCGGCGCCGCCGAGCGTGAACATCGACACCAAGTGGCAGGGCGCGAAGGGCTTCTTCAGCGGCGCCGGTCTGTTTCTGCTCGCCGCCAGCGGCCACGGCCCGCTCTTCTTCTCGGCCTACGGCGGCATTCACGCCGTCGATGTCGGTGGCTACGGCTACATCTGCGACACGGGTCACGTCGTCGGCTTCACCGGCGGGCTGCAGTACACGGTGAACAAGGTGGGCGGCCTCAAGAGCCTGTTCTTCTCGGGTGAAGGCCTGGTCTGCCACTTCACCGGCCAGGGCCGTCTCTGGATCTCGACGCGCAACTCGTCGAGCCTCGTCAGCTTCGTGCACCCGTTCAGGCCCGTGAAGAGCAACGGCTAGACCAGGCGAGACTCGCGCGGCGCGCCCAGCACCGTGCAACTTTGGCGTGGGAGGTGGATGGGGGCCGAGCCGTGCTGCGCCATGAAGGCGGCTTGATTTCGGCGGAGGCGGCGTCGAGCAGCTGCCTCGAACGGCGGCACGAAGCTTGCGAGGGCAAGCGCTCATGTCGCAACGTTCCATCATCGTCCTCCTGGCGCTCCGGTCCTTGCTGGCTTGTTCGACGACGCAGACCGACACCCTCGACGGCAGTGCGCAAGGCGGAGCGGCGAGTGTTGCTGCCAGCAGCGCTGCGGCCGGGACGAGCGCCTCACCTGCGCGAATCGGAACGGTGTCCGCGGAACCGGAGGACGACGCCGCGGGTGCCCCAGCGGAGACGCCCGCGGACGAGGTGGCTGAGGAGCCCTCGCTCGAGGTCCCCACGAATCCAGCCGCTCCGGTCGTTGTCGAGCCGGTCGCAGAAGGTGAGCCCGCTGGCTCTGCCGGAGCCGGGGGAAGCCCCGAAGTGGGCAGCGCAGGGGCTCCCGGCACCGTCGACGTGGAGGTGGTCGAGCCCTGCGCCGGAATGCCCGACGGCGGCTACTGCGGCGGTGACCTGCTGGTACCCGGCGACGACAGTACATCCTACGCCTGTTCCGGCGGGGTCACCGCTGGCGTCTATCCGTGCAGCGGGAAGTGCTCCCAGGGCAGCTGTTCATCGGGCAACGGTGCAACCGAGGGGAGCAAGGGTGCGGTCGTCGAGGGCTGTGACGAGTGCACGCGCGAGAAGTGCGCCGTGCAGGGCCAAGCCTGCTGGGCCGAAACAACCTGCTGGGAGCACAACTACTGCGACCTTGGTTGCAGCTCGGAAGCATGCCGCGACGAGTGCGAGCTCGGCTACCCGCCGAACGCGGTCTACGACGCCTGGCGGCAATGCCGGGATTCGAAGTGCGGGCAAGACTGCGCGCCGACGTGAGCGCACCAAGCAGGATTCGCGCGACGCCTCGAGCACCATGCAGAGTTGGCATGGTCGTCCGCTGTCGTCGTGGCTGCGTCTGTGCACGAGCTTTCTGATTTCGGCCTCAATCTGCTTCCGTCGCCGCAGGCACAGCGCTTGCTGAAGGGGGAGGCGATGAGCTCGAGTTGCGTCTCGCTGGTCCTTCTCATGTCGGTGGTGGTGGGATTCGGCTGTTCGTCGCCGGCGCCGTCCGACGACGTTCCCGTCCCGTCAGCGGTGCTCGGGCAGGGCGGGCCGCCGGAGCAGGTGGGCGCCAACGAAGCGGAGGTGGCGCCGGCGGACGAAGCGCCAGCGCGTACGGTCGCGAAGAGCCCTGAGCCCAGCGGCGACGGTGGAGCTGGTCCCGTGGGGGAGCTCGATGAGGCGGAGGAACCCAATGAGGCGGCACCGAGCGTTGCGATCGAGGTACCCGAAGCGCCCGTCGACGTGAGCGACGCCGGGGGCGCTGGTGGTGCCGCGGCTTCCGACGCCGCCGAGAACGCTGGCGGCGCTGGTGCAGCGGGCGAACCGAGCTGTGCTGGACTGTCGGACGGCGACTATTGCGGTCCCGAGCTGACGGCCCCCGGCGAGAGGAACACCTCTTATCTCTGTTCCGGCGGCCTCGTCGCGAGCGCCACGGCCTGTCCTGGAAAATGCTCGGACGGATCGTGCGCGTTGAACAGCACGAGCTCTGGGGCGAGCGTGAACCCGACGGAGCGGTTCCCCTGCGACATGTGTAGCGAAGAATTTTGCGCCGCAGAGGCCACCGGCTGCAGGACGGAAAGCGCTTGTAACGATCTGAATCGGTGCCGCGTGGCCTGCACTTCCGCCAGCTGCGCCGCTCAGTGTGACGCAGCCCTTTCGCCGAGCCCCGCCTATGATGCCCTGGCGCAATGCCAGAGCGAGTACTGCGCCAGAGACTGCAAGTACCTCTAGCGCCTGGATCACACATGAAAAAGGCAATGATGCAAGGCAAGGCGCTGTTCATGCTCGGGCTGCTGCCGCTGCTGCCGCTGCTGGCCTGCTCGAGCCCGTCCTCCGACGCTGCCAGCTCACCCGCCCAGGGCGGAGCTCCGGCGACTCCCGCGGAAGCGACTCCTGCGGACACGAGCGCTGCCGGCGCTGGCGCCACGCGCCCATTGCCTGGCTCTGGTGGGGGCGACGGGCCCGCGGGAGACGGCGGTTCGGGTGCGGGCGGGGCCGAAGGTGACGGCGAAGGCGGCGATCCGACCGACGCGGCTCTGCCGGGTGAAGGAGGCGCCGGCAACATGGAACAGCCCGCCTCCGCGGGTTCCGGCGGCAGTGACGATACGGGCGTGACGGAGCCTGTCGGCGGTGCGGGCGCGAGCAGTACCGACGTCGAGGGCAACTGCTCGGGGATGGTCGACGGCCCTTACTGTGGCGACGAGCTCACGGTGAAGGGGAACCCGAACGTCCTCTTCGGCTGCGAGACCGGTGAGGTGATCGGTACGACGAGCTGCAGCGGCAAGTGCAACTTCGGAGAGTGCTCCACGAGCAACGGACTCGACGAAGGGAACCCGGATGACGGCATCGACGGCTGCGGATTGTGCCGGTCCAAGAATTGCCCGGACGAGTGGACGGCTTGCGAGAGCGACCAGGCTTGCATCAAGCACCTGTCTTGCGAGGCGTCGTGTGTCTCACTCACTTGCGTCGAAAGGTGCCTCGCCAGCCTGCATTCCAGCCCGGGCTACGACGCCTTGCTGGCGTGCCAACAGACGCAGTGTGCGAGCGAATGCCAGCGATGATTGTTCCCTAGCGCTTCACTTCGGTGAGCGCGCCGCATTTGATGATCACGGCACCGCCGGGCTCGATGAAGTGGCCGAGCTTGGGGCCTAGCCGCACGAAGCGGGTACCGCAGCTCGTCACGATGGGCTGGTTCGTCTCGCCGACTTCCTTGCCCATCACGAACACCTTAATGGCCGTCCTCGAGTGCACGTAGAGGTAGCCCTGGGTGGGTTGCAGCGCGGAGAGATCGACGTCCGGCGCCGCGCTGGGCGGCGGGGCACTGGGCGGCGGCGCCGCCGAGACGGGCGCGGATGCCGGAGGCGGCGGCGTGGCCGAAACCGCCGCGGAAACGGGCGGAGGTGGCGTGCTCGCGATCCCGGCAGCAGTCGGCGTTGGCGCGCTCGCGCTCGACGGCGTTGCGGTCAGAGCCGGAGTCGAGACGCGCTCCGGTCGGCTACTGCGCTGTGCTGCGGCACCACCGGTCGGGATCAGGCCGAGCAAGAAGCCGGCGACGACCGCGCCGACCACGGCTGCGAAGCCCAGCACCGCCGCCAGGATGATCGGGCCACGTGAGCTCTGTGCAGGCCGAGGCGGTGGAGCCTTGGGCGGGTTGGCGGCGATGGAAGCCCATGCGGCGGCGGGCAAAGGCGCAGCAGCCGGAGCGGGTGGGGGAGCCTTGGCAGGTTCGGGTTGAGGAACGGGCGCGGCCTTGGGGATCACGAGCGGCGCGAGCGCGTCGGCGTCGGCAGGCGCCGGAACGGTGGCCGCGTTGATCTCCTCGCTGCTGCCAGTCATGCCCGGC
>DATLIL010000358.1:0-4939 GCA_035539475.1 Polyangiaceae bacterium | reverse complement strand
GGAAAGCGGTTGTCCCGTTGCCTGCGCAGTCGGCGAGCGCAACGGAACAACCTTTCAACGTTCAACGAACGCTGGCCCTGAGCGAGTGGCGCCACAGGGTCCAGCCGGAGATCGACCGCTGCCTGCCCGTCCCCCGCGCCGACGCGGCCCCGCACCCGGTGCAGGTCGTGTTCGAGTGGCAGGGCGAGATCAGCGGGCCGACGCTGCAGCGCTTCGCCGTTTCCACGGTAACTCCCATCGGCGTTGCCAAGGCGCCGCCAGAAGTGCGCGCGTGTCTGGAGCGCCTGCGCGGCACCACCGTCAACGTCGAAGCAACCGAAGACGCGCTCGTCGCCGGGGAGTCCCGTTTCACCGACAGGCTCGACCTGCGCTGGGCGAACGGCGAAGGCTAGTCACCCGGCGACGCGTGTGAGCGAAAATGTACAGAAGATTGTGGTGTTCGTCGCGTTGACACTCCGCAGGGTGTTCGCCTAGGTTCCGCGCCCAATCAGGAGCCCGGCTGCATCGGGCTCGGCATTCCGGGTGGTGAACGCTGTGCTGCAACAATTTGGGACGGTCATGAGCCGAAGCGCGACGCTTCGCAGGTGCGGAATTGTGGGTTTGAGCGTGTTCTGCACGCTCGCGCTCGGAGCGAGCGCCGAGGCCGACGTCGAGCTGGATCCAGCGGTGATCCAGGGCAACTTCGCGTTGACGGGATCCACGGTCCAGAGCGTGTACGCCTACGTGTACGCGAGCAACGGCTTCTATGGCACCGGGACCTTTCAGGGCTCGAGCTTCGAGCTGACGGTCGAGGGCGGCCACGACTATCGCCGCAATGTCGAGGCCAACGTCTCGCGGTCCGGGTCCTCGTCGTATTTGCAGGTCTCGAGGAGCTCGACGATCTCGGCCCCCGTCGGCGACACGGTTCAGGACGACTACAGCTACGACGCCGGCGCCATCAGCGGCACCGTCACCGTGCTCGGCGGCAAGCTTTCTTCGTACCAGCTGTACGCTTCTGCCAGCACCTCGACCGAGACCTACAGCGCGCGGCACTACGACACCGGCTCGAACGCCAGCGCTGACTCGTTCTCGTTCCCGATGGTGCCGGACGACTCCGTGCGCGTCTACGGCACTGCCACGGTGATCACGGACTCCGGTCTGCAGCTCACGAGGCCGCTCGACGAGCTGACCATCAGCGGCTTCACCAGTGCGGGGGCGACCGCCGACTTCTCGATCGACCTCACGAACCTCGATACGACGACGGGCTCGCTCTCGGGCCTCATTTCTCTGGGCCCGGTCAACGGCCTCGACGTCGTCTTCCAGCACCAGGTCTTGGCGTACGGCGTTTCCAGTACGGCCACGCAGGGCCTGTACTTGAACAAGACGCGACAGGACAACGGCCAGTACCTGTTCGACAAGCTGGTGCCGGGTAGCTACGACGTTTATGGCGTCAGCTACTTCGACGCTCCCTACGGCTACCTCTACCATCCCTACGGTACGGGAACGAACCCGGCTCGCAGGAGCGTGGCAGCGGGCGCGACGACGACTCGCGATTTCGCCGGCGAGCTCGGGGTGATGGGCGGCACGCTGACGCCGCACGGATTCGTCGAGCCCGCGGACCTCGCGTCCGCGACGGTCTCGGCGATCGGCTTCAATGGCACGGTGACCAACAGCGGCTCCGCCAACGACACCATTTCCAGCGACGGGTCGTTCGCGCTCGCGGTCCTGGAAGGCAGCTGGGTTCCCTGGACTTACACGGCGCGCGTGTACGACACGAGTGAGCCGAGCCACCCGATCAACGCCTACTTCTCGTCCTACGAGTACTCGCGGCAACCGACCTATGGCGGGACTGCGCTCGACGTGCAGGCGGGCGCGACGGTGACCGTGCCCGGGTTCTCGCCGAACATCGCCGAAGCCACGATCACCTTCGACGTCAACGAGCAGCCCGGCGCGCCCGAGATCGATATCTCGAGCGCCTACGTCAGCGGCTACCGCTACGTGTACAAGGAAAGCGGCCAGTTCGACAGGATCGTCTCGATTCAGGCCTACGGCCCGACCCAGGCTCAGCCGACCCCCGCGCTGCGCGTCGTGGGCGAGCCAGGCGTCTACACCATGACGGCTTACGCGACGGTCAACGGCACCAACACCACCTTCGCGACGTTCCAGTTCGAGCTCGAGGAGCCGCAGTCCACGCCCGCGGGCATCAACGTCACCGTCTCGCCTTCGGGCAACGTGCAGGTCACGTTCAGCACCGTGACCCACGGCGGCGTCACGACGGCCACCGAGCTGCCCATCGGTCCCGAGGCGCCGGAAGGCTACGGCTTGCTGTCTCCCGGCGGCGACCCTGCCTACTGGGACATCGCGACGACCGCGACTTACAGCGGCCCGATCCGTGTCTGCATCACCTATCCCGAGCTAGACGACAACGGCGAGCCGCTCTGGGCTCCGCCCAGCGCCGAGGGACAGCTCCGCCTCGCCCAGTACGACGCGTCCACCGCGAGCTGGTCCGACATCACCCTCGCTTCTTACCCGGACGTCGGCTCCAACGTGATCTGCGGCGAGACGACGAGCCTCTCGTCCTTCGCCATCCTGATCCCGCAGGATCCCGATCTCGACGGCGTCATCGGCAGTGATGACAACTGCCCCGAGGACGCCAACGCGGACCAGCTCGATCTGGACGCCGACGGCCAGGGCGACGTCTGCGACGAGGACGACGACGGCGACGGCGTGCCGGACGACGTCGACAACTGCCCGACCCTCAGCGGCGCCGACCAGAGCGATCTCGACGGCGACGGCATGGGTGACGCCTGCGACAGCGACGACGACGGCGATGCAGTGGACGACGACCTCGACAACTGCCCGCTCCTGCCGAACGGCGGCCAGAGCGACTTCGACCTCGACGGTTTGGGTGACGCCTGCGACGACGATGACGACGGCGACGGCGTGCTCGACGGGGTCGATGCCTGCGGCAGCACCCCGGTCGGAGTCGCGGTCGACACCAGCGGCTGCTCCTCCGCCCAGCGGGTCGCGACGGCGTGCCCGACCACCGGCTCGTACCGGAACGCCGGTGTCTACATCCAGTGTGTCGCTCGCGAGGCGACCGCCCAGGTCGCGCTCGGCCTGATCACCCAGGCGGAGAAGGACGCACTCGTGGCGCAGGCCGCGCAGTCGGGCATCGGCGCGCGGTAGACACGTGACGCGCTCCCGACGAAAGCTCGCGCTCGGCGCGGTGGCGCTCGCCTCGATCCTCGCCGGTCTGGTTCTGTACCGGACCGGCGGGGAACGCCGGCCAGCGCAGCAAGGCGCGTCGAACGAAAGCGAGCGGGCCGAGTCCGGCGTCAGCACCACGCGGCGTGCAAGAGCGCTCGCTCCGCGCTCTCAGCGCCCCGCGCTCGCCCTGGAGCAGGGGGCGCCGCCGAGTGAGACTCCGCGAGCGTTCGCCTTGCAGCGAACGCTGGCCCTCGAGGAGTGGCGCCACACGATGCAGCCGCAGATCGACCGCTGCCTGCCCGTGCCCGGCGCCGACGCGCTGCCGCACACGGTGCAGCTCGTGTTCGAGCTCAACGGCGACATCAGCGGACCGACGCTGCAGCGCTTCGCGGTGTCGCAAGCACTACCGCTCGGCGCCGCGCCGCCCCCGCCCGAAGTGCTCGCCTGCCTCGATCGGCTGCGCGGCACGACCGTCAACGTCCAGGTGCCCGAGGACGAGCTCGCGCCCGACGACGACCGCTTCGTCGAACAGATCGACTTTCGCTGGTCGAACGGGGCCTGACTGGCTACTCGCGGGAGTAGCGGCGCTCCTCGGCGTAATAGTCCTCGAAGCCGACCACGCGCCTGAGCTCTTCGAAGTCGAGTAGGCCCTCCACCGCTTTCCCGCCAGCGAGCGCCAGGAGCGCGCGCTGCATGGCTCCGACCGCGGCGTTGAGCAGCGTCAGCGGGTAGGCGGCGATCTTGAAGCCGAGCTGCTCGAGCTCGGCGGGCGGCAAAATAGGCGTCTTACCCTGCTCGAGCATGTTGCACAGCGCCGGCCGCTTCACGCTCTGACAGAACGCGGTCATCTCCGCGACGCTCTCGGGCGCCTCCAGGAACAGGATGTCGGCGCCAGCTTCCTCGAACGCGCGCACGCGCTCGAGCGCCTCGTCCATGCCGTGCGTTGCGCGTGCGTCCGTGCGCGCGATGATCAGGATGTCGGCGCCCTCGTCGCGCGCGTCCACCGCCGCACGCACCCGTGAGATCGCCTCGTCGCGTTCGACGACCTGCTTGCCGCGCGTGTGGCCGCAGCGCTTCGGGGCGATCTGGTCCTCGATCATCACCGCCGCCAGGCCGACCTGCGCGTAGCCGCGCACCGTGCGCTTGACGTTGAGCGCGTTGCCGTAGCCCGTGTCGCCGTCGCCCAGCACCGGAATCGTCACGGCGCCGCAGACGTCGCGCGCCTGGTCCAGCATCTCCCCGTAGGAAATGAGGCCCAGATCGGGGCTGCCGAGCTTCGCCGCCGATACCGCGAACCCGCTCATGAACGAGAGGCGAAACCCCGCCTGTTCGATCAACCGCGCGCTCAGCGCGTCGTAGCAGCACGGCATGATCAGGAGCCCCGGTTGAGCGAGGAGCCGGCGAAGCCGGGCGGCAGGCGTGGTCATGGTACGCATCATAGTCGATCGACCTTCTGGCGGTTGCCCCCGCGCGGGGCGTCGTTCCAAGGCCCGGCGCTCCGCGCCGGGTGCCCCCAAACGCCCGGCCTTCGCCGGTCGTGGGGGCACCACACCACCGCCCGTCAGTCAACGGGTTGCGGCTCCTGCGCGTTCTCGCGCTGCGGGGGGAGCGGCGCTTCGATCTCCGCCACGGCACCGGCGGGGATGAGCGGGCCCGCCAGGCGCGAGGCCAGCGCCGAGAGCAGCTCCTCGGCGCTTGAGCCCACGCGCGATACGGCGCCGTTGGTCGCGGGCGAGGCCACCTCGAAGAA
>DATLIL010000357.1:0-5314 GCA_035539475.1 Polyangiaceae bacterium | reverse complement strand
ATGCGCGAGCCGAGCATCCAGAAGGCGGGCCAGAAGCCGCCGCTGATCGAGGCCGTCTGGTATTTCATCCGGATCTCGACCTTGATGCCCTTGCTCGGCGTCGGCACGAACTCCTGGAAGCGCTTGGTGCTGAGACGCGCGGAGTAGATGGTGCCCGTGGAGGTGTCGCGGATGGCGCGGATCTGCAGGACGCGGTTGTCGCCGCCGGCGCCGTTGACGTCGCCGTCCACGCTGTCGCCGGCGCCCTGATCCTCACGGATACGCAGCGTCCAGTTGTTGGCCGTACAGTGCGTCTTGTCGGTCGTGCTGCCGTTGCAGACGATGCCGTTGGCGCCGGGGGTCGTCAGGGCGTCGTTGTAGAGGTAGGTGCGATAGCGCTGCACCTCACCGTTGAAGTTGGTGTCCTCCTGTGAGTACCAGTTGTGGGAGGTGAATGGCGAGCCGGGGAGGTTGCGCGTCACCTTCAAGGTGTTGAAGTCCTCGCGGAAGAGCCAGTTGGTGACCGTCGCGGCCTCCTGGACGGTGGCCACGCGCGTGTCCTCCTGCTCCTGGGCGATCTCGGCCTCGCTCGCCTTGTCCCGTCCGAACTCTCCACAACCCGTCAGCGCAGAAACCCCGACCAAGGCCAGACCCGAGTAGCGCGTCCAGTGCAGTGTCGATTTCGTACGGTTCTTCTCGGTCATCTAGGCTCCCTTGGCTCGCGGTGATTGCGAGGCGCGGCCCTAAGTGCAACCCGCGTGCCGCCTGGAACGGCCACGCGCGCCAGCAAGATCCGGCACCGTTTCCGAGCTGTCTCACCCTGTAGGATGCGCCGGCGCTTGCGCATGTCAGCCGCGGCTTGCGCTACTCGCGCATGCGCTTCTCGACCCTGGGCGCTGCCGGGGTCGACGCCTGCGAGCCGCGACCGAGAAGAAACGAACATTCACCCCACGTGAGTCCGGACCGCGAGACGGTCGCCAATTTGGCGCGCGCCGGCCCGAAGCGCTGTCACGATTGCGGGGAATATCTGCCGCACGCCACGAAACCGCTGAACTTCTGCTGCTTGCGACGCCGGCGCCGTGTGGCCCGCTCCTTGCGATGTGGCCTGCATGACCACACACACGAGACACGAGAACGGGCGCGACGCGGTCGTCATCTTCGGCGGTAAGGGCGGGCTCGAAGCGCGCTACCGCGAGGCGATCGAGTCCTCTGGTTACGACTTCTGGTACTTCGAGAAGCGCGTGCCGCAAGGCCATGTGCCTGCGCTCGGCAAGATCGCGATGGTGATCGTCATGGTGTCGATGATCTCTCACCCGCTGATGGTGCACGCGCGCGCGCTCGCCTCGCAGGGCGCGCGCATCGTTTACCTGAAGAGCCCGTCGATCTCCGCGGTGCGGCAGACCGTGGGCAATGCCGTCACGGCCTGAACTCGGGCGCGGGCGTCGGGGCCGCCGCCATGCGTCGCCACAGCCAGAAGACGGGGAATCCGGCGGCAGAGATCACGAGACCGATCAACGGCAGGTAGTTGGGCTCGTCGCGCACGATCTCGCCCCAGAGAATGGCGGCCAGACCCAAGCTGGACCCGATCAGGAACAAGAGCGGCACGATGGGATAGAGCGGCGTGCGGAAAGGCCGAGCGAGGTCCGGCTCCGTGCGACGAAGCACGAGGACGGCGCCGACGGCGAAGAGCAACGCCGACCACTCGACGACGACGAAGAAGTTGGAGAGCGCGTCGAAGTCGCCCCTCGTTACTGCGACCAGCAGCAGGGCCACGACGCCCTGGATGAACAGCGGACCGTGCGGAGTGCCGAAACGAGGATGAACACGACCGAGGAACGAGAAGGTGAGACCGTCACGCGCGAGCGCGTGGGCGACGCGAGGTTTGGCCAGGATGTTGCCGTTGAGCGCGCCGAACACGCTGCACATGATGAAGCCCGCGATGAGCGTGGCGCCGAACGGCCCGATGCTCAGGGACATGATCTTCTGCGGCACACCGCCGGGCTCCTGCGCCATGGCCGCCGGCGACATGGCGTAGAAGTAGCCGATGTTGGCGCCCACGTAGAGCACCACGATAGCCAGCATGCCGATGATGATGATGCGGCGCATCAGCTTCTCCGGCGCCTTCACCTCGCCCGCGACCATGCTCACGGCGATCCAGCCGTCGTAGGCCCAGATCACCGAGGCCACGCCGCTGCCGATGTTGCGCGCCTCACCGGTGCTGGCCAGATGCGAGAAGGTTCCGCCGGGCAGCGTGAACGATGCGGCCATGAGCAGGACCAGCGCGCCCACCTTGACCACGGTGAAGAAGGTTTGCACCGCCGAGCCCAGGCGCGCGCCCAGGAAATTGATCAGCGTGAGCACCACGATGGTCATCGAAGCGACCATGGGCACGCGGAACGGGTGTTCGGCACCGAAGGGCTGCCCCATCAGGCCGAGCAGGAGCTCGCCGAAGAAGCTCGACAGAGCGCCGATCGTGGCGGGCGTCGCAACCAGGAGGTAGAGCCAGCCGAAGACGAAAGCCGCGGAGTCGCCATAGGCCTTGCGGAGGAAGACGTAGACGCCGCCGGTGCGGGGGAACATCGAGCTCAGCTCGGCGAGCGCCAGAGCGCCACAGATGCTGACGACGCCGAAGACGACCCAGAGCGCGAGGATGGTCGTGGGGTCGCCCACGTCGCGCGCCAGCGTGTAAGGCTTGCGGAAGATGCCACCGCCGATCGTGATGCCGATGATGAGCGCCAGGCCGCCCCAGAAACCGATCACACGCTGGAGGTCACTTTTGGGGCTTGCTTCGCTCATGGGCCGCTGAGCCGGAATGGGCGGAGCCGCGGCAAAACTTCTACGAACGCGGCCGGGCAGCCCGTTATTCCAGCCATCACCTTATCACCTCGACGTTGCCGTTGGGCCATTGACCAGCCCCAAAGCGCGACCCATTTACCTGTTGCTATGTCATCCAGCGCGGCTTCCGAAGTGCGCTTCGAGGAAGACGAGGCCGAACTGACGGCCGTCGAGATCGTCCACCCGGGGCGTCGACCCATCATCTCTTCGCTGCACCGCGCGCTCTTTGCGATCGGTGTGGTCGTTTCGTCGTATCAGGTCGTGGCCCGCGGGCCGCGCCTCGTCGAGCGCATCGTGTTCGAACGGCAGCAGGGCGGCTCGGTCCGTGGCCCGCTGCGCGCCGCGACCCGGGAGGCCATCCTGCCCATCGCGCTGGCCGCCAACCAGTGACGCTCGGCCGCTGAGGCTGTATCAACCTGAGAGTGTTCGGCGCCTGGTCGCGGCTCCCGCTCTACCTCCGCATCCTGATCGGTCTGGTCCTGGGTGTGGCGACGGGCCTCTTGCTCGGGCCCAGCGCTCGCTCGCTGGACGTCCCGGCCCGACTGGTGCTGCGCGTACTGGGAGCGCTGGCCCCCGCCGTCGTCCTGCTGGCCGTGATCCACGCGCTGATGACGGCGAACGTCCAGGGCCGGCTGGCGGGCAAGCTCGGCGGCCTGCTCCTGCTCAACACCACCGTCGCCATCTTCGTCGGTCTGGGTGTGGCCAACCTGCTCGAGCCAGGGCGTCACGCCCACCTGCCGCCACCGAGCAAGCCGGTGGCCGCACCCAAGGGCGACGTCATCGCGCAGCTGCTCGACAACGTGCCGGAGAGCCTGCTCAAGCCGATCGTCGACAACAAGGTGATCGGCGTCGTGCTGATCGCCATTGCCGTCGGCGTCGCTGCCCGGCGCCAGACGGGTGCCCGCCGCCAGCTCCTGGAGAACGCGGTCGGCGTCGCCTTCGATGTCGTGCTGCAGATGCTGCACTGGACGATCGCCGTCGTGCCGCTCGCGGTGTTCGGCAAGGTCGCGAGCATCGTGGGCCAGCAGGGCTTCGCGCCGTTCAAGGCCCTCGGCGTGTTCGTCGGCGCGGTGCTGCTGGCGCTGGTGTTCCAGCTCGTCTGGTACCTCCTGCGCGTCCGCCTGGGCAGCTGGGTAAACCCGCGCGACGTCGTACGCGGCCTGCGCGACGCGCTGGTGATGGCCTTCTCGACGGCGAGCTCGACGGCCACCATGCCGGTCACCTACGAGCGGCTGCGCAAGCTCGGCCTGCGCGAGCGTTCATCGAGCCTTGGCGCGCTGGTCGGCTCGAACTTCAACAACGACGGCACGGCGCTGTACGAGGCGATGAGCGCACTCTTCATCGCCCAGCTCCTGGGCCAGCCGCTCTCACTGGTCGATCAGCTGCTGATCGTGCTCACCAGCATCGTGGCCTCGGTCGGCGCGGCGGGCATCCCCGAGGCGGGGCTCGTGACCATGACGCTGGTCTTCACCGCCGTGCGGCTGCCCACCGAGTACATCGCGCTACTCCTGACCGTGGACTGGTTCCTCGATCGCTGCCGTACGGCGATCAACGTGATGGGCGACGTCAGCGTCGCCTGCCTGCTCGACGGCAAGGAGCGGGCCTCGGCCGAGGAACTCGCGCAGGAGCGCGCCACGGCCGAGGCACCGGTCGAGGCTCAGTAGTAGCCGACCTCATCGATCGCGAAATTCGCGTTCGTGCCGAGCGCGCTGAACAGAATATTCGTGTAGTAGCCGTCGAACACCAAGCCGTCGCCGAAGCAATCGAAGGGGATCCGATACTCCTTCCAGTCGGCGGCGATGGTCACGCGCTTGTCTGGCGGAGCCGCGGAGCAGGTTTCCCCCACGCAGCCGCCGAGCAGTGAATTCTCGGAGCCCACCTGGATGACGAGGGTGTTGGCGTCGACGGCATACGGCACCGTCGCGGCGTCGATCGTGCCCTTGGCCCAGAAGCTGAGGCCTTCGAAGGTGCGCACGTCCTGGCACTCGGTGCCGAAGCCAACCTGGATCTTGATGCCCTGCTCCAGCGCCGTGACCGTGAAGGCGAGCGACATCGTCGTCTCGTTCGCCCCACCCGCCGAGGGCGTCGCCGTGGCCGGCGTGAAACCCGTCATGCCGTCGACGTTCGGATAGACGCCCCAACCCGGCGCGACTCCAGCCGCCTCGAACGCGGCGATGAGCGGTGCCGCTGGGACGACCTTGGTCACGCACGCAGCGCCAGGCGTGTCCGTCGGCGTGTACACCTGCGCTCCGCAGGTCGCGACGACAGCGTCGGGATTGTCGCCCGTACCACCGCTGCCGGCCGTGCCAGCGCTGCCGGCTGTGCCAGCGCTGCCGGCGGTACCACCGCTGCCGGCTGTGCCGCCGCTGTCCGTACCGCCGCTGTCCGTGCCGGCGTTACCGCCCGTCACGCTGCCACCCGTCCCCGCTCCTGCGCTGCCGCCCGTGGTGACGCTGCCGCCGCTGCTCGTGGTCCCAGCCGTCACGATGCTGCCGCGGCT
>DATLIL010000356.1:0-1685 GCA_035539475.1 Polyangiaceae bacterium | reverse complement strand
GCGTTTGCGAGGCGTTGTCCGGGGTTCTCGTCCCGCAAGCCGTTACGGCGGCAAACGCGGTGAGCACCAGTCCGCAAGCGATCAGACGACGAGTCATGGGTGCACCTCCTACCACCGAAGGATGTGCCCAAATATCAACTTGCCCACACACCGTGCCGGAAGTTCACCGGATCTGGTGGACGTCCCAGCCGTCGGGCAGTTCCGACATCCCCTGCACCGCCGCGGTCCAGATGTACGTCCACGCGATCCGGCCGTCGGGCAGCACGACGCGCACGCGGCGGTAGTCCTCGCCCTCGTACTCGTCGAGCAACGGCAGCGCGTCCTCGGGGGACCTCAGCCGCAGCACGTGGCCGGGCACGCCCAGCCCGGCGTCGGGGCGCAGCGCGGGGTAGCCCAGGCCCGTGTCGAACAGCGTGCCGGGCAGGTGGGTCTCCTCGGACTCCACGACGTGCGGCTCCATCAGGTGCCAAGCGCTTGCGCCCGGCTGGAGCGTGCCGTAGACGAACAGCAGCTCCGGCCAGTCGTCGGCGGACGGTTCGCCGTGGACCTCGGTCACTTCCAGTCCGTCGGTCATCGCAGGCCTCTCGCCCAGCACACGCGCGCCTCGCTGCGAGACGTCCGCGCAACGGACCATACGGCCGTTGAAGAGCACGGGCATCCGCTTCTTGGAGCCTGCCGTGTAGGCCAGAACGCTGTCGATGACGCCACCGTTGTAGAGCACCACACGGCCCGTGTGCACGCGTACGAGGCGATAGCGCAGTCCGCGGCCCTCGCAGCGGTCCAGCACACGCAGCTGGTCGGGGGTGGCGAACCAGATGGAGTGCTCTTCGGTGACGCCGGGCGCTCCCGCGAGCGTTGCCGGGCGCTGTCCGTCGCGCATGCGCAGACCGGCGGCCCAGACAGCAGAAAGGCCCTCGCACCGTGCGCGCAGCACGACCGCGGGGCCTTCGAGACCGAGCTCTTCGCGGAGCCAGGTGAGTTTGCTCGGATTGGCGTTCGAGCCGTAGCCGAGCACCGGCATCCGGCCCGCCAGCGGGGGTTCACCGTGGTTCGCGAGCCATTGGTCTAGGTCGATGTTCTCCGGCTCAACCCGCCATCCCGACTCCATGGTGAGGTCCGGTCGCACTGGCCAGCCTGTTTCGTCCACGTGAACGAAACAGTGGTCTGGACGAGTACCCGGATAGGGCTCAGCCGGCTGGCTTTCGTCGGTGAACGGTTGGGCCATTGGTCCACTATGCCAGTGTGAGGGGCCGGTTGGCGCCCCCTAATCGTGACCCATCCGAGGACTTGTCCGCGTTTCTAGGGGATTAGTGAGAACGTTCACGTCGCATTCGGGTGACTGACCCGATGTCTACGAGACGACACTCCGGCGTTCCTCAGGGCTTGTCATAGCGTTGCTGCGCCTGGGCGACCTCCGGCTGGTTCGCCTCGATCCAGTGGGCGAGCGCCACGAGGTGGCTCGCGGCCCCCTTGCCGAGCGGCGTCAGCGCGTACTCGACGTGCGGCGGGATGACCGGGAAGACCTCGCGATGCACGAACCCGTCGCGCTCCAGCGTCCGCAACGTCTGGGTGAGCATCTTCTCGCTCGCCAGCTCCAGCTCGCGGCGCAGCTCGCTGAACCGCCACGCCTCACCGTTGGACAGCGCCTGCAACACCAGCACGCCCCACCGGCTTGTGACGTGTTC
>DATLIL010000355.1:0-6594 GCA_035539475.1 Polyangiaceae bacterium | reverse complement strand
ACGAGACCCCGATCACCCTGGCCGAATGAACGAGCCCGATCTTGCTCTTGCACGCCGCCACCTGCGACTTGGTTTGTGGGCGCTGCTCGTGTTCTTGACGCTCGGCGGCGTGCTCGAGGCGCTGCACGGCTTCAAGGTCGGCTTCTTGCTCGACGTCGGTCATGAGACACGCCGGCTGTCGCTCAGGCTCGCGCACGCTCACGGCGCGCTGCTCGGCGTGCTGCACGCGCTGTTCGGGCTCTTGCTCTCGTCCGAGCTCCGACCGAGTGAGCGGAGCGCTCGCCGTGCCTCGGCCTGTCTGTCCGCCGCGCTCTTGCTCTTGCCCGGTGGCTTCTTGCTCGGAGCGCTGTTCGCTCGCGGGGGCGATCCTGGCCCTGGAGTCTTGCTCGTGCCCGCCGGCGGCGTGCTGCTCTTCGCCGGCGTCGCCTTCACCATCCAGGGGACGCGCCGGTGATCATCCGCGAAGTCGCCTTCGGTTCGACCGAGTACGAACAGACGCTGCTCTTGCGTGACGCCGTGCTGCGCCGTCCGCTCGGCCTGAGCCTGACCGCCGAGGATCGCGCTGGCGAAGAGCAGCAGTGGCATCTGATCGCGATCCGCAAGCAGGTCCTGGTCGGCTGCCTGGTGCTGGTGCCCCTGCCCGGGGCGGCAGTCCAGATGCGTCAGGTCGCGGTCGCGCCCGAATCCCAGCGCGCCGGCATCGGCACGGCGCTCGTGGCCTACGCCGAGGAGCTCTGCCGCAGCCGCAAGCGGACCAGCATGCTGCTCCATGCGCGGATAGCGGCCGTGCCCTTCTACGAGCGACTCGGCTACGCGCTCGAGGGCGACGAATTCCTCGAGGTCACCATCCCGCACCGGATCATGCGCAAGGCGCTCTAGCGTCGCTCAGTCCTTCACGCAGCGGTTGTCTTCGCAGTCGTGCTTGGGACCGCAGTGGCCGCAGTAGAGCTCGCCACCACAGCCGTCGTCGATCTCGCCGCACTGGGCAGCGGCATCGGAGCAGGTCAGGGCCTGGCAGAAGCAGAAGTTGAGCAGGCCTTCCACGCAGACGTCGGGCGACGCGCAGCGACCACAGTCGATCTCGTTGCCGCAGCCGTCGTCGGCGAGCCCGCAGCCGTGGCCGAGCTCTTCGCACGTCCTCGGTTCGCACGGCATTCCGGCGCAGCGATTGGGCGACTCGAGCCCGCAGATCTCGCCCCAGGAGCACTTGCCACAGCCGAGCTTCTTGCCGCAGCCGTCGTCGGGATCGCCGCACTCGGCGCCGAGCTCCTCGCAGGTCTTCGGCTGGCAGCTGCAGCGGCGCTCGGCGTTGCAGCTCGCGTTTTCGCCGCACGACCCGCAATCGATCAGGTTGCCGCAGCCGTCGTCGATACTTCCGCACTCGGCGCTCTGGTCCTCGCAGCTCCGCGCGGTGCACGGCGCGCTGCCACAGCGATTGGGACCTGCGCCGCCGCAGAAGCCCTGAGCGCATTGTCCGCAGTCGATGGTGTGGCCGCAGCCGTCGTTGATGACGCCGCACTCGGCGGCGACCGCCGCGCAGGTTCCAGGGACACACGCCGCGTCACCGTCGCTCGTGCTCGCCGGTGCACGCTGGTAGTCAGCGAAGTCGTGGTCAGCCAGGATGCAGCCGCTGAAAGCGCTGCAGAGCAGCACCACCACGGCCCCGGTCAGCAGCCCGTTCCTCAAAATCGCCCTCCGTAGCCGATCATCGCGGAGCGGAGTCCGACGCTGGCGCGAACGCCGCGGACGGGCTGAGGCTCTTCTTGGGAGTCGTGACTCAGGACCAGCGCGATGCCCGTGCCGAGCGCCGCCACCCCGACGCCGTAAGCGGCGGCGTTGACCCAGAGCAGCGTCTGGCCGCGCTCGGCAGCTTCGTAGCCGGTGTCGTCACAGAGCTTGTCCTGGCAGTGCTGGTCGACCAGGTCCTGCTCTCGCGCCACCAGGATGCTGGTGGTGATCCCGGCCACCACGCTGGCAGCGCCGACTCCCACCAGCGTCCAGCCGAGCAGCGGTGGCTCGTTTTCGCGCGGCTTGGGCGCCGCTGGTCGCTCGGCGACGGTCGGCTCTGGCTTTTGCTCGTCACGAGCCGTTTCCGTGGCCGCCTCGCTGACGACCAGCCTGGCTTCGAGCTCGGTCACGCGGGTGCGGGCGAACTCGACGCGATCGTCGTCCGGCGGCAACATGCTGAGCGCCTCGCGGAAGTTCGCCAGCGCGGCAGCGTCGTGGCCGAGCCCTTCCTCGCAGGTTCCGAGGTTCATCAGCGTACCGGCGCCGGGGTCCAGGCGCTGGCTCTCCGCGAACTTGCTGCAGGCCAGCGCGTAGTCCTCGTCGGTCAGCGCGCGGCGGCCTTCTTCGAACAGCGTCTCGGCTCGCTTGCCGTCCGCGGGCGGCACTTCCTCGGCTCGCAGCGGAGAGGCGACGAGCAACGAAAGCGACGTGAGCGCGCAGGTGAGGAGGCGAGTCATGATCACTTCCGACGGCTGAGTGGGTCCTGCGCGCTTGCGCGCGTCTCTTTGCGCGCAGCGGCTCGCACGGCCTTCTTGGGCGCGCGGCGTGGCGGCGGTTCGATCCGTTCGACGGGAGCCGCGGTCACCACGGGCGCAGCCACGAGCAGGTCGATGTCGCCGAGATAGTTTCCCTCGGGCCGCTCGATCACCGCGGGCGGCTCTTCCGCTGGTTTCGGCGCTGACAGCGGCTCGCTCTTGCTCGGTGCCAGCCAGGCCCAGCTGGCGCCGCAGAGCAGCGACAGCATGGCGGCGAGCACGCCGGTGCGCAGCTTGTTGTGCAGCGCGCGCCGGGTCGGCGGCTGCAATGCAGCGCCGCGCCGGCTAGGTTTTCGCTCGAGCGCCTTGTGGTCGCCGCCGTCCAGCACCTGCCTGAGCGCCCGGCGCATCTCGCTCGCGTTCGGGTGGCGTTTGGCCGAATCGAACTCGAGCGCGCGATCCACGAAGCGGACGAGCGCCGAAGGAACGTGCGGTGCCACGTCGGCGAGTGAGCGCGCGCGTACGGTCATCGCCAGCAGCAGCTCTTCGTTGACCGTGGCCGCCTCGTGCACGTACCTGCCGGAGACGATCCAGTACAGCGTCGCGCCCAGCGCCCACAGGTCCGTGCGTTCGTCGATCGCATCGCGGCGACCGCGCGCCTGCTCGGGAGGCATGAAGGCGGGCGTACCCATGGCGGAGCCAGGCTCCGTCTGGTGCGTGCGCTGCGAGTCGGCCATGCGAGCGATACCGAAGTCGAGCAACCTGAGCTCGCCCTGCTCGGTGACGAAGATGTTCTCGGGCTTGATGTCGCGGTGGACGACGCCGACGGCGTGCGCTCGCTCGAGCACCGCCAGGATCTGATCGGTGATGCGCAGCGCTTCGCCCAGCGAGAGCAGCGCGCCGCTGGCGCAGTACTCGTCCAGCGTGTGACCGCGCAGGAGCTCCATCACCAGGTAGACGGCGCCGTCTTCGGCCACGCCCTCGTCGAGCACGGCCACGACGCCGGGAGGCCCCACCCGATTGGCGGCGTAGCCCTCCTCCAGGAAGCGCTCACACAGATCCGGATACTCGGCGAGCTCCGGGTGCAACATCTTGAGCGCCACTCGGCTGCCGTTGCGATGGGTGGCGGCATAGACCGAAGCCATGCCGCCCACGCCCAGCAGCTCGTCCAGGCGCCAGCGCTGCCCGATGACGGCACCGACGCGACCTTCCGCTCGCTCGTGGCGCTCGACTGGGGACAAGCGAGGCAGCGACATTGCGGCGCTGGGTAGTGCAATTCGCCGGCCAGCGTTCGCTCACGCCCGGGGAAACGCGGTTTTCCGCAACTCGCGTCGCGGCCGATTGCCACGGCACCCCCAAAACGCGGCGCTCGGGGTGCGCGAGCTTGCGCGAAAATGGGTGCCGCTCGGATCAGCGAACCTTGCGGCGCCGATTTGCGAGCAGCAGCAAGCCCCAGAACGAGACTGCCAGCCAGCCCGCGGCGCCTCCGCGCGCACCAGCGAGCGCGCAGCTGCCCTCGTTCGTCGCGCCCGAAGTCGTGGCCGGTTTGGTTGGTGCGCCAGCAGCGCTCGCGGGAGAAGAACCGGCAGCGCCGGCGGTCTGTGCGGTTCCGCTCATTCCGGCCATGCCGGCCATGCCGAGCAGCCCGCCGTAACCTCCGCCCGCGACGCCGCCGCTGCCGCCGAGCAGCGCGCCACCCATGCCTGCGCCAGCGCTGCCTGCGCTGCCGCCACTTCCGCCGGCGCCGCCTTCACCACCGGGCAGATCCAGGATGTTCGGATCATAGGTGGCGCCGGCCGAGACCTGCACCATGGTGATGCGCACGCGCGTGGGCGTGGTCTGCTCCTGGAGCTCCGGGTGGTTCGTGATGTGGCCCGAGCCGCTGTCGTCGATCGCGTAGATCAGATCCATCTGCTTGACGCCCTGATCCCAGTCGAGCTGGTCGTTGTTCCACCAGTCGGTCATCGACGTCTCGCGATCGAAGACACCGGTCGAGGTGTAGTAGGTGGTGTCGGCGCAGCCATAGCCGCCGGAGTTCGGGATGTAACAAAGCGTCCAGCCCACCTGCTGATCGCCGGGTGGCTTCTCGAACACCTCGGTGCGCACGTGCAGCGTGCCGTTGCGGTAGTCGACGGGTGAGAGCCAGTTGTCGGGGCGCTCCGTGTTGAGGAAGTTCCCGTCGTTGACGTAGAAGTGGCTCAGGCTCGGAGAGGAGTTCTGGGCGTCCTCCCAGGTGTAGTCGATGGTGGCGTCGAACAGGATGAACTGCTCGGCGCGAGCTGGCCGCGCGAAGGCCGCCAGTGCGAGCGCCCCGGAGGCGACGGCCAGTGCCAGCGAGAGACGGGCCCTGCGCGATGACGAGTCGTGCGCCATAGCCAGAAAATGGTGATGTGTTTCGGGAAGCTTCTGCCTGACTGAAGGCCGCGGGCGCTTGCCCACATTTAGATCAGTTGGTCTTCTTTCCCGGATACAAAGTTCGAGCAGAAAGGCACAAGGACTTGCAAACGACCCTCCGTCTCCTGGCGCTCTCCACGTTCACCTCGCTGGTTGCACTGGCCTGCTCGGCCGACCCGAGCACCACGCCGGCACCGGGGGGTGGCAGCGGTACCGGGGGCCTGGCGAGCGGCGGCAGCAGCTCGAGCGGTTCGGGTGGTGGCGGTACGGGTGGTATGCCGAGCGCGGGCACGAGCGCCGGCGGCACTGGCGGGACCGCCGGCTCGATAGCGGGCGGCACTGGCGGCAGCGCGGGCACCGGTGGCGGCAGCGCGGGCACCAGCGGCAGCGGTGGTGGCGGCACGGTCAGCGGTTGTGACGGCGTCACCGCCTTGTTCTGCGACGACTTCGAAGGGCAGACGTCCGGTCAAGCACCGACCGGCGCCTTCGACGTCGATAGCGGCATCGTGGTCGACACCACCAAGGCCTTCAGCGGGACTCAGGCCGTGCACCTCACCGGCGCCGACGAGAAGTACCTCACGTTCACCGACCAGTTTCCGATGAACGACTACCACGGCCGCGTGATGGTCTTCATCGCCGAGGTGCCGCAACAAGACTTTCACTGGGACATCATCACCAGCCAGAGTGACGGCGGCACGTACTGGGAAATCGGCGGCATGTACCAGAACTTCATCCTCGTGGTGGATCCGCCCGATCACGGTCTGACCTCCGATCCGGTCCCCGGTGGCGAGTGGTTCTGCCTGCAGTGGCAGTTCAAGTACGGCGGCGAAGGCCAACCCAACACGTTCGTCACCAAGAAAAACGGAGTTGCGCTGCCGAACGGCGAGTTCACCGGTCCCGATCCCGACGGCGAGACCTGGGACGCAGGCCCGTGGCAAAACCTGAAGGTCGGCTGGGTAGCGTACGGCGGCGGCGGTTCCGCCGAGATCTGGTACGACGATCTCGCGTTCGGCACGCAAGAGATCCCCTGCCCCAGTTTGTAGCAAGGGCTTTGTAGCAAGGGCTGCTTGCGAGGCCTCGCTGCGCTTGCTCGGCGCGCTGCGCGCGCCTCGCGTTTGTTTTGATTTTGCGTTCAGGTGGCCCTTGGCGCTTGGCCTTCCGGGCGTATTGAGAGCAGTCCGCGCCTGTTCGGTCAGTTTGTTGTGACTCAGGTCTCCTTCGCCGATCGTGATCTGCTCGTGCCGAGACCCGTAGGTGGATCCAGCTCAGCCCGCTGACGCGGGCTTCGCGCAATCCCGACGGCGCTGTACGCAAGAACGGCCTTGCACGGCTCGAATGCGGTCGAGGGCCAGCGCGACTGCGACTCCTCACGCGTCAATCAATCGCGAGCCCTGGGCATGCGTTGTTCGCTGACGCGAGCTTCGCGGAAACCCACGCCCACATACGACCCGTCTGATGGGGGTCGCGCCGAGCTCAAGGCGGGCATTGAGCATCTTGTTGCCCCCCCGCTCGGGGCGCGCTGCCGGGCCCGGCGTGCTCGGCCTGCGGCCTCCGCGCGCCGGCGGCCCCCTAACGTCCGGCTAGCGCCGGCCGTGGGGGCCTAACGGCAGAGCTAGGCCCGCTCGATCTTGGCTCGCCTGAGGTCTTCGCGACGGAAGCGCTCGCGGCGCTTCTCGATCTCGACGGCGCGGTTCTTGGGCGGAGCGTTGGTGACCAG
>DATLIL010000354.1:0-7225 GCA_035539475.1 Polyangiaceae bacterium | reverse complement strand
AGCACCTGCCCGGCCTGGGCGGCGGCCGGTGGCGGCGCCTCCGGCGTGGGAGGCGGCTCCTTGGCGATGGGCTTCGCCTCCGGTTCGGGCTCGGGTTCCGGCTCCTTCTCGGGTTCGGGCTCGGGCGGAGGCGGAGGCGTGACGTCGATGTCGACCTCGAGGCGCATGCGATTGCGCACCTGCTCGCGCACACCCATGACGAACTCGTGCACGTGGTGCATCGAGTTCACTGCCTGGCCCGCGCCAGCGCCGTGCACGAACAGGGTGCCGGCCACGCCGAACATGGCGCCCGTGCGCAGCTGGCGGCGCCCCAGCGCGAAGATCGCCGCAAGCGGATCACGCCGCTCGGGGCGTGACCGACTCGATGCCGGGAGTTTGGCGCTCATCGCCCGCTATTTCTGAGGCGGCGCCGTGTCGACCGGCACCCCCTCCTTCAATGGGCTGACCGCGAAGGCGATCTTGGAGATCCCGGATTTCTTCATCAGGTCGAGCACATGGATCACGCGGCCATGTTCGACCTTCTTGTCGGCGCGGATCACCGCGCGAAGGTCACGGTTCTTGGCCAGCGCGGCCTTGCCCTTCGTGCCCACCTCCTCGTCGTTGGGCACGAATTCGGAGTCGATGCGCGTACGCCCGTCCGAGAGGAGCTCCACGGAGAACACCGTCTGCAGCACCTCGCCGCTGGCTGCCTTGGGCAGATCCATCGGCATGCCCTGCGAGACGATGATCTTGGCCGTCACCATGAAGATGATGAGCAAAACGAGCGTGACGTCGACCAGCGGCGTCACATTGATGCCGGAAATCAGGCCGTCGTCGTCGTCGCCGCTGCTTCCGGCCATGCTCAGCCCTCGTCCTCGCCCTCGTCCGCGGGGGCGCGGCGCCGGCCTTCGCCGGAGCGCGCCGCAACGGGCGCCGGCTGGAACTTGCCGGACTCCACCGCCGCGAGGTGAGCGAGCAGCACTCGCCGCAGCGCCTCGGTGTTGGCCAGAATGCCCTTCGAGAGGCTCTGGAAGTAGTTGTACATGGCGACCGCCGGGATGGCGACGGCCAGACCGATGGCGGTGGCGACCAGCGCTTCGGCGATCGCCGCCATGACCTCTTGCGGAGCCGACGTGGCCGCGACGGCCTGAGCGCCCGGCGCCATGCCCTGCTTGCCCAGGTGCTCGAAGGCCTGAACGACGCCGATCACCGTGCCGAACAGCCCGATGAAGGGGGCGTTGTTGCCGAGCGTGCCGAGGAACGCGAGGCGCTTGCTGAGCTTCATGCGCTGCAGCGCGGCCGCGCCCTCCATGGCTTCTTCCGCAGCCTTCGAGCCGTGGTCCGCCTCGAGCAGGCCGGCGCTGACGACCGCGGCCTCTGCGCTGGGCGACGACTCGAGGCCCTTGCGGGCGCCCTCGAGATCGTTCGCGCGCAGCTTGTCGCGCAGGTCGCGCGCGAGCCGAGCGATGTCGTCACGCAGGGAGAAGTAGAACCAACCGCGCTCCAGCATGATGGCGACGGAAATGATGCTGAGCACGAACATGAGCCACATGACCCACTCCGCGCCGAAGTTGGTCATCAATCGTTGCAGCCACTCGACCAGATTCATCGGTTGCAATCCTTAGGGCCGCCAGGTCCCCAGGCAACGGGGAATCGCGGCCGTGGCCTCGTAGCACATCGGCGCCCGAGGGGCCCAGGGGCCGAGGCTCCTTGCCCGGCTGAAGGGCCAAAAACCGCAGCTCCGAACACGAGGGTGACCAGCGGTCACAGCTCGTGGGGCATCAGGTCGTAGGGCGAGCGGAAGAACTGCTGCGGGGAGTAGCTACGGAAGCACGAGACCGCCCGCGTGTAGACGTCGGCGTAGAGGTCGACCTGGAGCCCGAAGCTCGACATTTCGCTCTGCTCCTTGAGCAGGGAGCCCCAGTACGGGTGAAAGCGCAGGCTGCTCTGCTCGGTGCGCGCCTCGTGCTCCGTGATGTTGCTGCGGAGCTCGGCGCGCACGCGTTCGAGGGCGCGCTTCACGCGCTGCCTCTCGGCCTCGTCGCCGCCCTCGTGTCGCGACAGCTCCTTGAACCGCGATTGATAGAACCTGAGCTCGTCTTCCAGTCGGTCGCGCGCCTCCTCGAGCGACCGCTGGCGTGCGAAGTCTTCCGCTCCGGACTCGTGCGCGGCGATCTCGGCGTCGAGCTCCTGGATGATCATCGCGGTGTACCAGGACGACTCCTTCTTCGAGCGCAGGATGTCGCCGTAGATGTGATCACCGACGTAGAGCACGCTGGCGCCGCGCATGCCGGCGAGGCGTTCCAGTTCCGCGAGGTTGCCGCCCTCGTAGATGCGGCCGCGCTCGAGGCTGCCCCGGATGGGCTTGAGCAGATCGCCGTCGCGCTCGAGCAGCGGGCGCCCCTCGGCGAACCAGCGCGGCTTCTGTGCGGCGCAGATGGCGACCTCGAAGTAGTGCCGCCACGAGGGGTACTCGGGCATGGCGCCGTCGAGGAGGTAGCGCATCATCTGGTCGGTGTACGAAAACGGCGAGTTCGTCAGCAGAAACAGCTTCTTGCCTGCCGAGCGGAATTTGTGCAGCGAACGCGCCAGATCCGCGTCGCGCTCCACGAACTCGTCGAAGGCGGCCGTGACCACCTTGTAGACCGTACCGTCGGCGTGGGCCTCGTCGATCGAAGCGCGCACGTCGGAGAACAGCTTGTCGTAGTCGATCTTCTCGCGCTTGCGCTCCAGCGCCTCGACCACGGCTGCGTACGCCGTCACCTCGGACAGCGCGAACAGCGTGTCGATCCAGTGATAGCGCGGGGTGTGCGGGCGGATGCGCTTCTCATGGTAGAGCGCCTCGATCTCTTCGCGCGGCAGGCGGCGCATGCCGTGATAGCCACGGTGCACCACCTTGTAGCGGTCCATCTTCAAGATGTGACCGTGGCGCTTGTCGACGAGCAGGCCGCGGATCGGAAAGCGCGTGTCGAAGGTGAGCGAGCGCAGGTAGGTCGGGTACCCGCGCTTGATCATGCGCTCGATGGTGAGCTCGACGCTGAGCGCATCCATCCTGTCCTGGCGGTAGACGGCCAGGGTGTAGTCCATGTCGAAGCCGATCCACTCGACGCCGGCCAGGCGCAGATCGCGGTTGACGAAGACGCGATCCTTGCGCGGGATCTTGAGGCCACTCTGGCTCGGCGGGCCGAGGCCGCCGAGCGGGAGCACGAGTTGCCTGTCGGGCAGTGGGGCCAGCGCGGTGAGGCTAGCGGGCGGAGGTTTTGGGTTGGATGCCGTGGCCAAGGTGGATCTGAGCGAGCTCGAGCCGGGGTCCGCGTTGGGCGTAACCCCCGCTCCAGGGATCGTCACGCAAGAACAGGGGCGTGTCGAGGTCGACGAAGCGAAAACCACCGATTCCGGCCGCCAGGCAGGCGGAAGTCCCCATGCATAAGCGGGATTCGACCATACCTCCCACCATGAGCGACACGCCGTGACTGCGCGCACAGCCGATCATGTCGAGCGTCTCGACAATCCCGGATTTCGTGATCTTGACGTTGACGGTGTCCACCGCGCCGAGCGCGCAGAGCCGCGCCACGTCGCTGCGGGATCGCGCGCTTTCGTCGGCCGCGACGCTGACCCTACCGTGTCGGCCAACGTCGCAGAGGCCCTCCAGGTCCTCGGTCGCGGTCGGTTGTTCGAAGAGCCGGACTCGCTCGCGGACCGGGCCGAGCTCGGAGAGCAGCGCGAGCGCCTCGGCTGCGCTGAAGGCCGCGTTGCCGTCGAGCAGGAGCTCGGCTGCCGGCGCTGCCTCGGCCACCGCGCGCAGGCGCTCGAGATCGAGCTCGCGCGGAGCGCCGCCGACCTTGACCTTGAGCACGCCGAAGCCCGCCTCGCGTGCGCGTGTGGCCGCGGTGCGGGCGGCCGCGGCGTCGCCGGTCGTGATCGTGATGTCGGTGACGAGTGCGCTCTCGCGCGCGCCGAAGAACGACAGTAGCGACAGGCCGGCGCGGCGGCAGTAAGCGTCGAGCAGCGCCGTTTCGAATGCACAGAGCGCGCTCGGCGTGTGTGCCAGGAGCTCGCGAGCCCGCTCCGCGCTGGCGCGCCAGCTCGTGAGCGAAAGGCCGCTCAGATCGCCTGCCGCAGCTCGCAGCGCCGTCAGAGCTTGCTCCTGCGTCTCGCCGTTCACTGCGGGAAAAGGCGCGGCCTCGCCGAGGCCGATCGTGCCGTCGCTCGCACGCAGCCTGCAGACCACGTTGCGCGCCAGCTCCTGTGCGCCAGTGGCGATGCCGAACGGCTCGTTCAGCTCGAGGTCGAGCGGGTCGGCCGTGACTTCGACGATGGTCGCCAACTGAAACGCGCTCAGATCGAGTAACGCAGCACCGGGCGGCCTTCGCGCCCCGCGTCGTTCGCACGCCGCACCATGTCTGCCAGCGTCGTGCCTTCCAGCACATGCACCATGGCCGCGTGCGCCTCGCGCATCACCAGGCGGATCCCGCAGGTGGCTTCTTCGCGACAACCTTCACAGCGCTGATACGCGGTGCGGCTCAGACAGGGCACCGGCGCGATCGGGCCGTCGAGCACGCGTACGATGGAGGCGATCGTGATGGTGTCGGCGCTGCGCGCCAGCGAATAGCCGCCGCCGCGACCCTTGCGGCTGCGCAAAAAGCCGTGCTGCTTGAGCTCGGCCAGGATGGCCTCGAGAAACTTACGCGGGATACCCTCGCGCTCGGCGATGTCGGCGATGAGCATGGGTTCGCCGGCAGGTGCCGTCGCGAGCTGCGACAGCGCCTTCAAGGCGTACTTGGTCTTCATCGTCATCATCGGTCTATAGGAATGCTAGCATTACCACGTGCGTCCGTTATGCATTCTGGTCACCGGTGAGCCGGTCGCTCCGGTGCTCGCCAGCCGGGGGACCTTCGCGGACCTCATCCAGCACGGCGGCCGAGCCTTTCCCGGGTCCTTCCGGGTGGTGGACGTCCGTAGCGCGGAGCCGCCGCCCCTCGCCGAGCTGGCCGGGATCATCGTCACCGGCTCGGCCTCGAGCGTGACGGAGCGGGCGCCCTGGATGCTGGCGACGGAGCGCTACCTGGCTCAGGCCGTGGACCGGGGACCGCCACTGCTCGGCATCTGTTTCGGCCACCAGCTCCTTGGCCAGGCCCTGGGCGGCCGGGTCGAGAAGAACCCGCTCGGTAGGGAGATCGGGACGGTGACGGCGGACGTGGTCGAGGACGACCCGCTCCTGTCCGAGCGCCGGCCTTTCACCGTCAACACCACGCACATGGACAGCGTGACCGAGCTGCCACGCGGCGTGAGGGTCCTGGCGAGGACGGCGCTCGAGCCGCACGCGGCGCTCCGCTTTGGCGAGCGCGCCTGGGGCGTCCAGTTCCACCCCGAGTTCGATGCCGGCGTGGTCAGGGGCTACATCAACGCCCGCGCCGACATCATCGCGGCGGAGGGCAGCGACCCGGCCCGCCTGCACGACGCCGCCGAGGACGCGGAGCCCGGGGCCGAGGTGCTGGCTCGCTTCGTGATGCTGGTAACGGAAGCCGAAAAAGCGCGGTAGCCGTCCTGATTTGCCGGAGCCGGCCGGCGACGCTATAGGCCGGCACCTCAATCATGGGTTTCTCCTGCGGCATCGTCGGCCTGCCCAACGTGGGCAAGAGCACGCTGTTCAACTCGCTTTCGACCGCCAAGGCCGAGGCGGCCAACTTCCCCTTCTGCACGATCGAGCCGAACGTCGGCGTCGTCAGCGTGCCCGACCAGCGCATCCCGGCCCTGTCGAAGATCTTCAAGCCCGATCGCGAGGTGTTCACCACGATCCGCTTCGTCGACATCGCCGGGCTCGTGCGCGGCGCCTCCAAGGGTGAGGGTCTGGGCAACCAGTTTCTGTCGCACATCCGTGAAGTCGACGCCGTGGCGCACGTGGTGCGCTGCTTCTCCGACAGCAACGTCATTCACGTCGAGGGCAAGGTCGACCCGGTGGCGGACGTCGCGACCATCAACACCGAGCTCTGCCTCAAGGACCTCGATACGGCCAACAAGCGCCTCGATCGCGCGCGCAAGCAGAGCAAGGGCGGCGACCCCGTCGAGAAGCTCGCCGTCACGGTGTGCGAGAAGCTCGTGGCCCACCTCGACCAGGGCAAGCCCGCGCGCATGCTGAGCTGGGAAGAGAAGGAGCGGCCGATCATCGACGAGCTGTCGCTGCTCACGGCCAAGCCGACCTTCTACGTGGCCAACGTCGACGAGACGTCGCTCGGCAACCTTTCGGGGAACTCGCACTACCAGGCGCTGCTCAAGCTGGCGCAGGACGAGGGCTCGTCGGTCGTGCCGATCTGCGCCTCGCTCGAAGCCCAGATCGCCGAGCTCGACCCGGCCGATCGCCCCGAATTCCTGCAGTCAGCCGGCCTCGAAGAGCCGGGGCTGAACGCCGTGATCCGCACCGGTTACGCGCTGCTCGGCCTGATCACCTACCTGACGGCGGGCAAGCAAGAGGTGCGCGCCTGGACCATCCGCAAGGGCTGGACCGCGCCGCAAGCGGCCGGTGTCATCCACACCGACTTCGAGCGCGGCTTCATCAAGGCCGAGGTGATCTGGTGGGAAGACCTGATCACCCTTGGCAGCGAAGCCAAGTGCCGCGAAGCCGGCAAGCTCCAGATCGAAGGCCGTGATTACGTCGTGCGCGACGGCGACGTGGTGCACTTCCGGTTTAATGTGTGAGCGGGCTGCTCGGCCGCGCTTCGCGCGGCCTCGCTGTTTTGTTTTGCGGAGTGCCTGCGCAGGGCGCCTGGCCTTCCGGGTGAACTGAGAGAAAGCCGCGCCTGTTCGGTCAGTTTGTCCCCCGTCGGGGATCGCGCAGCGCGTTCGTCGACTCAGGTCTCGGTGGCGGATCAAGATCTGCCTGATCCAAGACCCAAGAGGTGATCCCAGCTCGGCCCGCTGACGCGGCTGCTCGGCCGCGCTTCGCGCGGCCTCGCAGTCATGTGGGAGACCGTGACGTGGTTGCGCAGCAGCGGCAGCCAAATCCAAGTTCAGCGCGACGTGTGTTGCGTCACCAGGGCACGCAGGGTTCCTCCGGCCACCTCGACCGGGCCGCCGAAGGCGCCGAAGAAGCGCGCGATCCAGACGACGAGCACGAGGGCGACGACGGCGCCGCCGGCGATGGTGGTCGCGCGATGAGTCCAGAAGCTGCGGGCGCGCGCGCTCTGGAATGCGAGCGGGCCGCGCAAGTAAGTCCACGCCGCGCTGCCGGCGAGATAGGCGAACAGCG
>DATLIL010000353.1:0-8827 GCA_035539475.1 Polyangiaceae bacterium | reverse complement strand
CCCACCAGCTAGGCGCTCGGAGACGACGAGTGTCACTGTCACGCGCTGGCGCCGTCCTTCTTTCTGGCGCGCGCGCTCCCCACCGATCGAGCAACGTGCTCCTTGCCAAAGTCCTGTTCGGCCATGAGCTTGTTGTGATTGGCGCAGGAGATTGGGGAGACAAAGTGAATGATGCGCCGATTTCGAATCGTTCGCCATTGGGGTGATGTTCGGCAATGCGTCGAATTCACTTTCGCCAGCGCAAGTGAGCGGGGGGAGCGCCCAAGGCCCGACGATGACGGCAGTCAGAGTTCACGAAGCTGTTAGAGTCGATGAGGTCACTCGTGACGAAGGGTCTCGTTGCAGTCTTGTCGCTCCTTGTTTTCTGCTGCGAGGAGAAGATCGCGGAACCGGTCAGGCTTGACGTCCGCCAGATCGTCAGGGGCGCCACGAAGGTCGCGCTCGATGACATGAGGCGCGAAAAGCTGTCGTGTGAGGAGTGGGCCACAACCAAACAACCTCCGCTCGACTCCTGGCGCAGCCCCTATCGCTACACGTGCACCGCAACGGAGGTATGCGTGAGCTCTGACGGCAACGACCGTATTCCGGGCACGCCTGATGATATCGCGCACTGTGCGGCCTTGCGGGAGGACGCTCCCTAGTTCTCAGGCGACGATCCGGATCGTGCCAGCGTACGAAACGAGCAAGCCCAGCAGCGGATTGGTGATGCTGATGCGAACTCCGATGTTCTCGCCGTCGTCACGCCCGAACGCGTCGACCTGAGGCGACAGCGCCGGCGGCAGCGGGAAGCCGAGGAAGGTGGAGCGAAGATCGCGCACGATCAGCGCTCCGTCATCGACATCGGCCACGAGATACATCGAAAGGGGACCAAACCGTTCGACGAAGAGCCCGGCGCGCTGCTCCTGCCAGGAGACGATGGTGTGGGCGCCAAACACGCGCCGCCATGTCTCGCCGCGGGGACTCGGACTCACTGTCAGTGAAACGGGGAGCTCGGCCTCGGTGGCTGGAAACCCGGAGAGATCGGTCAGCCAGTTGCCGAGCGCGGACGGGCCGCGTGTCACCGAGAACGTGCCTTCGACTCGGATGTCCTGGTGGGCGCTGTGAAACCGTCGAAGGTTTGGCGTCAACCGGTCGTACTTCGCGCCGAGCACGCGCTGGTAGAGCGTGAGCTCTGTCGGAGCCTCCGACCTGGCAACGTGCACCAGCGCCCAGACGAAGCCGGGCAACCAGATGAAGTCGTTGGTCACGTTCACCCACAGAAACTGCTCGGGGAGGCTGCCACTGGCGATGCCAACGACGGTGCCGATCGGTCCGAGGACTTTGCCCACGAGGCCCACCAGCACGAGTGGCCAGAGCCGGTGCAAGTTGCGTGAGGCGAGCCAGTAGCCGACGCCGTACACCCCGACGAGCATGCCGATGCACTGCCAGAACTCGGGCCGCCCGACGTCGGTGATCCCGTACCAGGCGAGCGTCCGCGCCGGCATGGCGGCGACCAGTGCGCCCCAGACGAGGTTGTAGGCGCCCGCCAAGAAAACCAGCAGCGTCAGCCACTTGAGGCTACGGTGAGCCACTTGCCTAGGATCTACCTAGGGCGCCGAAAACAGGACGTCACCCTGAGTCGGATCGATCTCCACCAAAAAAGATCCGGCGCCTTTCGACGTTACTGTGAGCGCCGTTCCTGCTTGTGTCGCCGTCAACGTCGTTGCCGGGGTTTGCAGGGTGATCTCGTAGGTTACCGGCACCGCGTACTTCACGCAGTCGGCGCTGGGCGTGCCGAAGCTCAGGGTCCAGTCGCTGACCGTTGCCGCGCAGTACTCGCGCGCGCGGCGGTACTTGATGATCGGCGTCGGGTTCTCGACCCACAGCTCGCCGGCGCTGGCCTTGGCGGCGACGTAGTCGAGGTGGGCGCTGTAGATCGCCGTCGGCACCGGCTCCCAGCCGTCGTCGACGCCGTGGAACTCGCGGATGGCCCAGCCGCCCTGGGCCATGGCATCGTCGACGTACTGCTGCAGGATCGAAGCGCGGCAGGCGTCGTCGCCCTGGTTGGTGCCGTCGGGGCCGCCGTCCACGCAGGCGACCTCCGCGTAGCCCTTGCGACAGACGAGCGTCTCGCCGCCGCAGGCGCCGAGGTCGCAGTAGAACGAGTAGCCGGGGCCGTAGACGTCGAAGTTGAGCTTGAAGTCGTCGGCCCAGTCGCCGGGGGTGAGCGCGCCCTTCACGCCGCCGCGCGCGCCGAGGTAGCCGAGCGTCTTCAGGTGATCGAGCGCGGCGTCGTTCGAGGAGTCGAACGGAAAGATATAGAAGCTCGGCGTGGCGACGTTTTCGCCCAGGCTGGTGTGGGCCTGATCGATCTGCACGGGGTAGTTCGCGGCGCAGACATGATCGGTGTGATCCCAGCTGTGGTTGATGATCTCGTGTCCGGCGCCAGCGAGCGTGTTGACTGCTGGCCAGTGCTCGGCGTCGATGCAGTCCTTGACGATGGCGCCGAAGGCGGCGTGCAGGCCGCGCGCGGCGAGCAAACCGGAGACCGAGCCACTCACCAGGCTGCCGGGGCTGCCGCAGAGGTCGTCATGGATGATGGTGTACGCGCCCTTCGCGCCGCCCTTGAAGGTCGTGGGCTGCGCCGTGAAGTTCGCCTGCGGCGCGCTTCCGCCCGCTCCGCTGCTGCCACCGAGCCCCGCGCTGCCGCCCGGCGTCGTTCCTCCGTTCGAGCCGCCGCTTCCGCTCGCTCCACCGCCGCCGTTACCACCGCCAGCAGTCGTCACCGCCGTGCCGGCCGTGCCGCCCATGCCGGCGCTCGCGGCGGGCTCCTCCAGCGCTGGACTCGGCGAGCAAGCGAATAACAACAGTCCGCCGAGCGCAGCGTATCGGGACCGGTGCATCTTGATCATGCACCATCAACGAACGAGCGCACTCGTGCAGGCGAAATCCGCGGAAGCTACGAAAGCTTCACGCAACTGAGCACAAACGCCAATCAGCCAGGGTACCAGACGACGCGCGGATCATCAGGTGCACGATCGTAGTTCCAGGCCGCTTCTACCATTCGCTTCAGATCGTACTTGGGTCGCCAGCCGAGCGCGGCCTTGGCCTTGTTGTTGTCGAGCCAGGTCGAGTGGTAGTCGGTCTGGACCTCGACGGAAGGCAGGTTGCGCGTCTTCTTCAGGTAGCGAGCGAGCTCGCCGTAGTCGACCGGCTCGTCCATGCTCACGTTGAAGGTCTGCTGGCGCGCGGCGGGATTGTCCAGCGCACAGATGATGGCCTCGACCAGGTCATCGACATGGACGAAGTTGCGGCGAACGGGCTTGCCGAGGGCGTCGACCATGAGCGGCACGGTGCGCGAATCGCGATAGCGCCTGGCTCGCTCCGGACCGACCAGGTCACACCAGCGCGGCCCGCCGAAGACGTCGTCGCCGAACGAGAGCTGCTGCTTGAAGTCGTCCTTTTCCATGATCCACGGCGCGCGCAGGCAGCAGCCGTTGAGCTGGTATTGCACGTAGTACTGCTCGAGCATGACCTCCTCGAGCACTTTCGACAGGGCATAACAACCGGGGTACGCGCTGTGCTTCTGCGTCTCGGTCACTGGCGTCGGGTGCGGGTAGTAGAAGTGTCCGACGCTGGCGTCGCCGCCGACCAGGATGAACTGCTCGAAGGTGGGGCTCTGACGACAGGCCTCGAGCAAGAAGAACATCCCCTTGATCGCCACGTCCATGATCGTGTCGGGGTTCTCCTTGCTCGTCGCCAGGTGCAGCACGTGGGTGACACCCTGCAAGGCCTCCGTCACGAGCTTGCGGTCGTCGATCGAGCCGTTGATCACCTCGACGCGCGGCGCCTCCGGCAGGCGCCGGTTGTGGCACAGCGCGCGGGTCGAGAAGCGCGTGAGGCTCGTGTCCGCGAGCAGACGCGAGATGAAGGTCTGACCCACCTTGCCGGTCGCGCCCGTGATCAGGATGCGCTTGTTGTACAGCCTGACCTTGGTCCCGTTGAATGCAAAGCCGGAGTTCATCTTGAACATGAGTCGATCTCAGTTGCGGGTCAGGTCAAGTTGGTCAGCGGCGCCGCGCAGTAGTTCGGATCACCGAACGTGGTCTGGTTGGCGCCGTAAAGGTTGATGATGGCGGTGAGCAGGTCGTTGTGGGACTTGCCGCCGTTTTGCAGCCAGCGCCCGCCCTTCAGACCGCCACCGCCGCCAGCGAGCAAGAAGGGCATGTCCGTCTTGGCGTGGCTCGGCGGCTCCTGCAGCTCGGAGCCGAAGAAGACGACGCTCTCGTCGAGCAGCGTGTGGCCGCCCATGTCGATCGCGTCCATGGCCTGGAGCAGGTGGAGGTGCATCTCGGAGTACCAGATCCCGATCTGCTCGCACTCCGGCGCTCTGAAGCCGCCGTCGTGCTGATAGAAGTGGTGGTGATCGGGGAGCCCCAGCCAGGGGAAGGTGTGCTTGGCCTCGGTGTCCGACCACTGCAGGCTGCCCACGGCCGTGATGTCGCAGGCCAGGGCCATCACCATCATGTCCATCATCAGCTTGCCGACCTTGGGGATGGCAGTGTCGGTCGAGTTATCCATGATCGAGCCGTCGTCCGCCGAGTTCAGGCCCGACGCCGGATCGTAGTCCGATGTGTCGATCAACATCGGCGGCATGCACGTCGCCGACATCGGCGGCAGCGCCTGCAGACCCTGCTCGATCTCGCGGATCTTCGTCAGGTGCTGGTCGATCTTCTGCTTGTCGGCCGCGCCGAGTCGCGCCGAGAGGTTCACGTAGCGGCGGTCGACGAAGTCCAGGATCGACTTCTTGCGCGCGAGCCGTGCGGCCTCGTCGCTGCCGGGCTCCGCGGCGATGCTGCCGAAGAGATCTTGCCAGATTTGCTGCGGATCGATGCGCGGCGGGATCGGGCTGTGCTGGTCGTTGTCCTCGAAGTTGGCGGCGTTGATCGGCGAGACCAGTCCGTGCGACTTGCCCGTGGCCCAGCGGACGGCGATCTCGATGCTGCGCTTGGCGCGGGTGCCGGCGATCAGCGTGGCGATGGCCTGATCGAGAGACGGGCCGGTGGAGTAGTTGGTCGTGCTCTCCTCCTGCGGCGTTCCCGTCAGCCAGCCGATGATGCCGGCCTGGTGCTGCTCACCCTTGGCGCACATCATCTCCAGGCCGTCCATGATCAGGAGCTTGGGCAGCACGGGCTCGAGCGGCTTCAAGATCGTGCCGAGCACGGGCGCCGTCTCGGTGCCCGTCGGGCGCCATTTCTCGAGCACGGTGCCGCCCGGCGTGTACACGGCCAGGAAGCGCTGCGCGGTGGTCGCTGCGGCCTGAGCGCGGGCCGGCTCCATCGCCTCGAGCCAGGGCAGCGCAATGGCGATGCTGCCAGCTCCACGGAGCACGCTTCGGCGGTTCAATCGAAATTTCGCCATGGCCTCACTGAGCTCCCGGCAGGTAGAGAAAGGCATCCGACTGCGTCAGCGCGATCAGCAGCTGTTTCACGTTGTAGCCGGATGCCTTGAAGGCGTCGTTCAATGAAGTCTGCGTGCAGGCGTCGTCTTCCGACTCGTCCAGCACGCGGCCGTAGGCGAAGTTTGCCCAGTGCGAGGCGAAGCAGGTGTTGGTTTCCTCCTGCTCCGAGAGCCTCTGCGCGAGCTCGATCGGGCCGTTCACGGTGATGCCCGTGTCCGGCACGCCGCCGCTGGCGTCGATGACCACGCCGTTCTCGGTTTCGCGATAGAGGCCCACGGCGTCGTAGTTCTCGAGCGCCAGGCCGATCGGATCCATGAACTGATGACAGCCGGCGCAGACGATGTCGGCGCTGTGCTGGCTGAAGCGGTCGCGCGCGGTGGCGCCGGAATAGGGATCCGGCGGCTTGACCAGCGCAGCGAGCTCGGGCCCCGGTAGGGCGAGCTTCTTGCACATCAGCTTTTGCACGATGAACGAGCCGCGCACGACGGGGTTCGTGTGGTTGGAGTGCGTCGTGCCCGCCATGATGCTCGCCTGCGTGAGCAGGCCGAGGCGCTTGGTGGTGTCGAGCTGCACCATCTGAAAGGCGTCACCCGTGACGCCAGGCACGCCGTAGTAAGTCGCCAGCGGGCCGTTCATGAAGGTGTAGGGCGCGGTCAACACCGACGGCCAGGTGCCGCCGCCCTGGAAGATCTCGTACTCGAGGAAGGTCGGCGTCTCCTCGTGCCTGGCCTGACCGATCGCCGCGTAGAACGTCGGGTACACCGCCTCGTCGCGTTCGAGCGCGGTGAGCGCGGGGATCGGCAGCAGGTTGTCGAAGAAGAAGCGCACGACCGGGCGCGAGCGCGCGTCGTCGAGCATCGCCGCGGCCTGCGCGCGGATGCCTTCGGCGGTCGTCAACGCGCCGCTGCTGGCGGCGGTCGTCAGCGTCGCGTCAGGCGTCGAGCCCCAGAACAGGTATGAAAGGCGAGTCGCCATCTCGTACCCAGAAGGCCGCTTGAGCTCGGGCCGCGAGGCGTCTGGCACGCCCCACTCGATGCGGTAGAGGAAGTCGGGGCTCTGCAGAATGGCCTCGATAGCCGAAGCCACACCGACGGCGAAGCTCGTGCCTTCGCGCGTCAGCGCGTAGAGCGCTGCGAGCTCGTCGACCTCGGTCGTCTCGAGCGGGCGCCGCCAGGCTCGAGCGCCAACGCTCTCGAGCACGGAGCGCGCACAGGCTGCTTCCGTGTCGGTGGTGACCGTAGCGGCGCAGGTGTGAAGCGCAGCGAGCGCCGCGGGGGTCGACGTCACGCTCGTGGCCAGCGCTTCGGCGGCGGCCACGTACTTCTCCGCCAGCAGGCTCGAAACGGAGAGTGTGTCGGCGTCGTTGCCGAAGCCGTTGCCGAGCTCTTCGCTCGGGAAGTCGTTGGCGGGCTTGGTGGTGTCACCAAGCAGATCCCGCACCGTGTTGTTGTATTCGAAGCGGGTCAGCCGGCGCAGCGGCGCGCGGCCTGGACGGACCTTGCCGTCCTGGCACAGCGGGTTGCTGCTAGTCGCCGTTGTCCCACCTCCACCGCCTGAGGCCATCGGCCCGGGTGCAGGGTTCTGGCCATCGTCGTTGATCACACCCGTGCAGCCCAGGAGCAGGCTCAGGGCCATGGCCCAGGAGGGACGAGCAAGGAGATGCGCCGCTGGTCTGCCTGGTGACGACATCGGTCGAGACTCCCTCGCCCCGGCGGGCGAATTGGAAGAGGCAGAGAACATGTTAGAGGCGTGAGCTTCGCAAGTCAACCGGTTGAATTACGATATTTTCGATGATTCGTTCAGTCTTGTGCCCTCACGCGACGCCGCACACGCAGGGAATGGTGTAGGTAGGAAGGACCCATCTCCTTGAATGGCGGCCCCGGTATGAAAAGGCTCAGTATGGAGTGGTCGTTCGACGACGCCGGGACAGCTCAAAAAAAGATGGAGCGTCCGCGCATTGAGGATCACTGAGAGTGCCCTCGAACACTCAAGCTAAAAAATTACGAAAGCGCCCGGTGGCAGCAGGTGGGAGCACCACCGCAAAGAGCCCCGTGCCTGGTCGCGTCACGATCGCCGACCTGGCTCAGATCCTCGGCATGGACAAGTCGAGCGTCTCTCTGGCGCTGCGAGACAGCCCGCGCATGTCGGCGGCCACCAGGGAGCGGGTCCGAAAGGCAGCTGCCGAGCACAACTACATCCCGAACTGGGCCGCCAAGCGCCTTGCGGGCTCGACCGGTCACGCCATCGGCTTCGTCATGCCGAGCGCGTTCGGCGCCCTCACCGATCCACCGGTGGTGCGCACCACCCAGGCGCTGGCGCGACTCGCGGCCACGCGAGGGCTGACCTTGAACCTGATCGCTGACCAGCAGCTCGAGGAGGCGCAAGGTGACCCCGTGCTCCCGCTGCACGCCGACGGGCTGCTGGTGTGGGGTGACGTGCCGGCCCCGTCGGTGCAGCGTTTTTCGACCGCTTACGCACGTCCCTCGATCGTGCTCGACCCTCACCACCCGAGCTACGCGAAGTACAAGGGCAACACCATCGCGATCAGGAATCGCGACGGAGCCAGCGCGCTCGTGGAGCACCTGCACGATCGCGGCGCCAGGAACCTGCTCTTCGTGCAGGTCGAGGCCGAGCACCTCAGCCACGTCGAGCGCTGGCGCGGAACTCGCGAGTCCTGGCTCGAGCGCGAGTCAGCGAGCACCCTGACTCGCCACTTCCTGGCGGAGATCACCGACGCCCAGCTCGAGAGCTTCGCCGGGCTCGATGGTGCGGCCATCTTCTGTTCCCACGATCGCGGCGCCATGCAGCTCTGGCACCGACTGCAGCGGCTGGGCGTGTCGGTACCCGGTGACGTGAAGCTCGCAGGCTTCGACGGTGACGAGTACGCAGGCTTCGTCGGTTTGACGAGCGCGGTGTTCGACTCGGAGGCGCTGGCCGAAGCGGCCTTCAGCGCGATGATCGACCTGCTCTCCAATGACCCCAGCAAGCTGATCGTGGAGTCTATTCCGATCATTTTGCGTACTGGCACGACCAGCTAGTAGCCGGACACGCTGAACTCGAAGAAGCTCGCCCACGAGCCTTCCGGCAAGCCGATCACGCTGATGCGCACGTGGCGTGCGCTCGGGCCGCCGGCGAGTGGCAGTGTCTGGTTCTGCGCCGTGTCGGTCGAGGCAGTTTCGTCGGCCAGCGTCGACCAGGCGGTGCCGTTCGCGGAACCCTCGATCAGGTACTTGTAGGGGCCGGTCTTCTCCCACATGATTTCGATCTCGGTCAGCGTGTAACTCTGCCCGAGGTCGACGGACCACCAGTGGCCGAGGCCGTCGTTTGCGGCGCACCAGCGCGTGCCCGTCTGTCCGTCGTTGCCCATGTCCACGGTATTGGCGGTCT
>DATLIL010000352.1:0-6048 GCA_035539475.1 Polyangiaceae bacterium | reverse complement strand
CGCCAAGCCGGCCGACGCCGCAGCGGCGGCGCCCGCCCCCAGCGAGGAAGCCAAGCCCGCCGAGCCCGCCAAGCCCAAGGCCAACGCCAAGAAGAAGGCTGCCGGAGCCAAGGCTGGCTGCGGCGCCGGTACTTGCGGCTGAGGTCATTCCGATGAGCGGAGCCCCTGCCCCCGCCTCACACAGCCGACCCGCGCTGCCGGTCGGTGTCGGGCTCGGGCTCCGCTGGGAGTTCCTCGAGGAAGTCGTCGACGGCGGGCCGCTCGACGTCGCCTTCTTCGAGGTCTCTCCCGAGAACTACATGAAGCGCGGCGGCTACTATCCCGCCGCCCTCGAGCGTGTTCGCGAGCGCTACCCCATCGTCTCGCACGGTCTCACGCTCTCGCTCGGCAGCGAACGCGAGCCAGACCCCGCTTTCGTTCGTGCCCTGCGCCAGGAGCTCGAGCGACTGAAGACGCCGTGGCACTCCGATCACCTCTCCTTCTCGTTCGCGGGCGAGCGCATGTTGCACGAGCTCCTGCCGCTGCGCTTCGATCGCCAGAGCGCCCGGCGCGTGGCCGACCGGCTGCGGGCGCTCGAGGATGCGCTCGGGCTGCCGATGGTCGTCGAGAACGTCACCTACTACTGCCACCCCGGGCAGCGGGAGATGAGCGAGCCGGAGTTCATCCGCGAGGTCCTGGATCGAAGCGGCGCGCGCCTCTTGCTCGACGTCAACAACGTCCACGTCAACGCGCAAAACCACGGCTTCGACGCCGTCGATTTCTTGCAGCAGCTGCCGCTCGAGCGCGTGGTCGAGATCCACGTCGCCGGCCACAGCCCGTCCAAGTGGGGCATGCTCATCGACAGCCACGGCGCGCCGGTGGCCACGGCCGTGCACGAGCTCTTGGCTTGGGCGCTCGAGCGTACTGGCCCCGTGCCGGTGCTGCTCGAGCGCGACAACGACGTGCCGGAGCTCGACGAGCTCATGCGCGAGGTGAAGGTCTTGCGCCAGGTCTACGACGCGGCGCTCTCCGCGCGGGAGGTGCGCCGTGCAGCAGGAGCTTGAGCGGCTGTTCGAGCGCATCGCGTTCGGCCCGGAGCTCGACGGCGACGGCGTCTGGCTCGACGAGCTCGCGCTACCGGCGCAGGAACGCGACGCGCTCTCCGCGCAGATCGCCGAGCTCGCCGTCTACCGCAAGCTCGTGCGCGGCACGCTGCGCGAGGCCGTGGAGCTCGCCATACCGCGCAGCGTGGCCCGGCTCGGGTCGCTCTTCGACGAGACCTTCGATCGCTTCCTCGCGGAGCGCGGGCCGCGCAGCCACTACCTGCGCGACGTGACGACGGAGCTCCTCGATTACTGCGGCCCCCTGTGGCAAGCCGATGCGCGCGTGCCACGCTGGGCGCACGATCTCGCGCGGCACGAGGCCTTGCGCATCGAGATCGGGGCCATGCCGGTGTCACCGTCCCAGAGCCAGGACGTCCCGCTGGCGCTCGATCGCGGCCTGCGCTTCAGCGAGGCCAGCCGCGTCGTGCGCTACGGCTTCGCCGTGCACCGCTTGAGCGAGAGCGAAACCGACCGCAGCGAGCCGGAGCAGACCGAGACCGCGCTCTTCGTCTACCGCAGCCCCGAGCACGAGGTGCGCTACCTCGAGCTCAGCCCCGTGGCGGCCGCGATCCTCGAGCGGCTTCACGGCGGCGACAACCTCGGCCAGGCGCTGCAAAGTGCCGCCGCGGATCTGGCTCTGGCGCTCGACACCGCCCTGCTCGAGGGCAGCGCGCGCGTGCTCGCCGATCTGGCCGAGCGCGGCGCCCTGCTCGGAGCTTGCGAAACCACGCAGCCCATGCTGACAATCGAGCCTGCCTAGCTGAGGAAATCCATGAGCGATCGCGACCCCCTGAAGATCGTCGGCAGCACGGTGGCCGAGAAGTACCGCGTGGAGCGCCTCGTCGGCGAGGGCGGCTTCGCGGTGGTCTATCGCGCTCAGCACACGATCTGGAACAAGCCGGTCGCGATCAAGTTCTTCAACGGCCTGTCGTCGGCGCCGGTGGAGCAGCGCGACGAGTTCCAGCAAGCGTTCATCCAGGAGGGCGCGCTGCTCACCGAGCTCAGCAGCGAGACTGCGGGCATCGTGCAGGCGCGCGACATCGGCACCTATACCTCCGCCGACGGCCAGTGGATGCCGTACATGGTGCTCGAGTGGCTCGACGGCCTCGCGCTGGACGAGCTCATCGAGCGCGAGCGGAACGCCGGGCTCGGCCCTTGGGCGATCGAACAGGTCGGGCTGCTCTTGCGCCAGGTTTGTTCGGCGCTCGACGTCGCCCACGGCAAGGGCATCGCCCATCGCGACATCAAGCCGGCCAACCTCTTCGCCCTGGGTGACGTCCGTAACGGCAAGGGCACGGTGAAGATCCTCGACTTCGGCGTCGCCAAGATGATGAGCGACAACACCCACCTCAAGGCCGCGCTGGCCAAGACGGGGATGGGCGTGACGAGCTTCACGCCGCAGTACGGCGCGCCCGAGCAATTCAGCCGCAGCTACGGAGCCACCGGGCCGTGGACGGACGTCTACGCGCTGGCGCTCGTCGGCGTGGAGCTGCTCTGCGGTCACTGCGCCCTCGACGGCGCCGACATCGTGCAGCTCGGCTTCGCCTCCGGAAACCCCGCCAGGCGTCCGACGCCGCGCGGGCTCGGTGTGTCCGTGCCGGACGCGGTGGAGCAGGTCTTTGAAAAGGCCCTCGCCGTGCAGCCCCAGGAGCGCTTCGCGCGGGCGCAGGAGTTCGCCGAGGCGCTGAGCGCCGTGCTCGGCCTGGGCGCGCCCTCCACGCTGAGCTTCAAGCCCACCGTTCCGCACCCGGGCGGCGTCCACGCAGTGGCCGCGACCGAGCTCGCCCCGGGCTCAATGCTCGGCACGCGGCCCGGTCTCAGCACCAGCACACCTTCGACCGTGACGACGCAGGGCGCCGCGCCCGCGAAGAGCAACTCGGGTCTGATCATCGGCGCCGTGATCGCGCTGGGAGCGTTCGCCGCCGGCACCGTCTTGATGCTGGGCAAGGGCGGCAGTGGCCCGACTGGCCCGGAGCCGACCCCCGCAGCGACGACCGCCGGCGCAGCCCCCGTGGTTTCCGCGCCAGCGAGCGCCGCGCCAGCGCCTGCGCCGAGCTGCCCCGATCGCATGGTGCAGATCCCTGCCGGTCAGTACTTCCAGGGTTCGGACGAAAAGGACGCGCTCGCCAACCAGAAGCCGGCGCACAACGTCACGCTCGACAGCTACTGCATCGATCTCTACGAGGTCACCACGCGCGAGTACAGGGCTTGCTCGGACGTCGGCAAGTGCAAGCGCGCCGCCACCGAGGTGGAGTGGCCCAAGATCACGCCCGCCGAGAAGAAGACGTTCTCGCCGCTCTGCAACATCGACGACCCCGACAAGACCGATCACCCGATCAACTGCGTCAGCTGGGAAATGGCCAGCACCTACTGCAAGGCCCAAGACAAGCGCCTGCCCACCGAGGCGGAGTGGGAGTACGCGACGCGGGGTCCGGACGGCCGCGTCTACCCCTGGGGCGACGAGGAGCCGACGGCGCAGCACCTGAACGCCTGCGGGCCGGAGTGCGTCGCCTGGGGCAAGCAGAACAAGACTCAGCTCGAGCCCCTGTACAAGGAAGACGACGGCTTCCCCACCACGGCGCCCGTCGGCAAGTTCGAGAAGGGCCGCTCGCGTTTCGGTCCTTACGACGTGGTCGGCAACGTCTGGGAATGGGCGGCTGACTGGTACGGCGACTACAGCCCCGTAGACCGTAAGAATCCGACCGGACCGGAGTCCGGCGAGCGTCGCGTCATCCGCGGCGGAGCCTGGAACGGCAGCTTTGCCTCCTGGCTCCGTCCGTCGTTCCGTTATGCACAGGATCCCGCCGCGCTGAGCTACGGCATCGGCTTCCGCTGCGCCAAACCCTTTCCGGCGCAGCAGTGACGTAAGATAATCCCCAGTAATGGGGAAAGGCCCCCTGGCAGATCCACGGCTCCGGGCGATCGAAGACCGGCTCAACGCCGCTCGTTTCGAGGACGCCCAGTTCCTGCTCGCCGAGCTCGGCGACCGCGAGTCGCTGCGTCCGGGCGCCACTTACCTCGCCACACGGCTGCTCTACCAGCGCGGGCGACTCGACGAGGCCGCCGTCGTCCAGCGCCTCCGTGACGTCTTGCGTCAGGTCGAACACTTTCCCGAAGCCCGAGCCATGCTCGAGGCCGCGGAGCGTGGCGCGCTCGAGCCCGACCCGTCCGGCTTTCTCACCGCCACGCTGCCGCCGCTGGCCGGACCGACCTTGCATGATCCGCGCGAGCCCGAATCGTGGATCGGGTCCGCGGCGCCGGAGATCCCGCGCGCACCCGCCGTGCCTCAGGTCTCGGCGGCGGCTGCACCCGCTTCACCCCGTGTCCGCGCCGTCACCGAGCGCAATCGGGCGCGCGATACTCTGCAGGAGTTCATCTCGCGCTCCGAGCCGCTGCCGCCGAGCTCAGGCAAGAACGCGCCGGGCAGCACCAAGCCGCCGAGCTCGGGCAGCGCCTGGCGTTCCAAGGACGACCTCGAAGGCGACGCCCCACCGAGCTCACGCCCGTCGCAACCAACGTCGGTGGCGCGCATCGAGCTCGGTCCGCGGCGCCGCACCGTTCCGAGCAGCCCGGGATCGGATCCGATGCCCGCGCCTGCCCCGGATTTCAGCCGACGCACCGGCAACGTGCGCTCGACGCTGGCTCAGCCCGATGCAGGTCGGTCCGTACGGCCGGGGATGCCGGACGAAGACGCTCTACCGACGGCGCTCACCGTCGTCTCGCTGCTGGACGACGGCGAGGCGAGCAGAGCGCTCGCCCTGCTCGACCGCTGGGAGGGACCGCTCAGCCCCGAGCTCGTGATCTTGCGTGCCCGCGCGCTCTGGGCGCTCGATCGCCGCGCGGCTGCGCTCAGCGATATCGAGCGCGTCGGCAACGCGCCGCTGGTCGAGCCGGAGCTGCGCGCCAGCGCGGCGCGCCTCCTGATCGAGATGGATGATCTCGAGCGCGCCGTACAGCAGGCGCGGCACGCCTACCAGGACGAGCCGGGCTCGATCCTGGTGCGCCTGACGCTGGCATGGGCGCTGATCCGCGCTGGTCGCCGCTCCGGGCACGCCGGGCTGTACCAACAGGCGGATTCCCTGCTCACCACGCTGCGACCGCGTGCGACGCCGCTGCCCGCGCTGGTTCACGGGCTCCGAGCCTGCATCGCCGCCGAGTTCGAGGACAACGAGCGAGCTCTCAACAGCGCGCAGCTCGCGCTCGGGCTCGATCCTCATGCCGCCGACGCGCTGGCGGCGCTGGCGGTGGCCTCGGCCAAGCTCGAGCGTGAGGGCGACGCCCGCCGCGCCTGGCAGCGCTTGCTCGAGGTGAACCGCAACGAGGCCGAAGCGTTGGCCACGACGCTGTCGCTGCGTGGCGTCGAGCTCGACACGCCCGAGTCGTCGTCACGCGGCAACGATGCGGTGAAGAGCGCGCGCCTGTGGGAAGCGCTCGAAGTGGACCTCGTCGCCGGTCGGCGCGAGAAGGCGATCGCAGCCTTCGAGCGCGCTTGCGCGGACTACGCGCGCGATCCGCAGCGGCGCTTGCAGGGCAACGACATGAGCTCGCTGGCGCTCGAGGCGGCCAGCGTCTTCACGAACGCGCCGGTGTTCCGACATTTCGCGCCTTACGACCTGTCGCTCGCCAGCACCAGCCGTCTCGAAGCCGGCCTCAGCGTGCTCTACGGCGCCGGACCGCGCCTCAATCCGGTAACGGGGCGCCACCCCGTGCTGCTCTGGCTCGGCGCCTACCTCGGCGAGTGTGTGCGCCAGGCGTTCGACGGGCGCTGGCGCGGCACGCTGCAGAACCCGCAACAAGCCGCCGTCGAAGCGCGCGATCACGTGTACGCTCCGTTCGAGCGCGTCGAGCAGCGCCTGCGCATCGGGCGCAGCATTCGCCTGGACACCGAGGTGCTGGCGCATCCCGCCGCCGAACCGCACGCGCGGCGCGTCGCGCTCGATCTCGTCCCGCCGAGCCCCTGGGATCC
>DATLIL010000351.1:0-13784 GCA_035539475.1 Polyangiaceae bacterium | reverse complement strand
CCCGTGTCGCACTGCGGATCGCTGCTGCAGCCCGGCGCGCACACGCCGCCGCTACAGATGTACGGCGCGACGCCGCTGCCGTAGGCCGTGTGGCAAGCGCCGTCGCTAGTGCCGTCGCTGCAAGCCACGCAGTCGCCGTTCAGGCACAGACCCTTCTCGGGCCCGCTGCCAGCGTCGTAGTCGCAAGCATCGCCGTCGCTGTCACAGCTGGCGTTGCCGATGCCCGCCAGACCACCCGAGTCGCTGCCGCTCACGCCGTCGCCGGCGGTCCCGCCGTCGCCGCCGCTCGTCATGGCTCCAGCGCCGATCGCGCCGGTGCCGCCGTCCTCGAAGCCGGCCGTGCCGCTGTTCGGCGCTCCGGCTTGCGCGGAGCCCGAAACGCCACCGTTTTCGCTGCCGCCCCTCGTGGCCCCGCCGCCCTTGCCGGAGCTCGAGCCGCCGCTTTCGCTACCGCTCTGTGCGCCGTCGCCGCCGTCGCCGGGGTCTACGGGCGTGAAAGGGCTGTTCGTGGAGTCGCCGCAGGCAAATGCCAGGACGACCCCGAGTGTGAGCACTAGGCCCGCAACGGTCGGTTTTCTCACCACCAAAGCTCCGAGTATCCCCGCCATGGTACTCGGCGTTTGGCGTCGGCACCAAGCTCCGTGAGCAGTAGATGAGCGTACGCCGTGGCGCACGCTCACCTACACCGGCGCTACTCGGCCGCTATCGCGGCCTCGCCCTCATTCCACGAAGATATCGACCGTCGGCCTCAGCTTGGCGCACTCGGCCAGCACCTTGTGAATCGGGTGCGACTTGAAGGCGGGGATCAGCTTGGCGTCGAGCGTGCGACCCTCGTCGAGATCGACGTAGGCCTGCTGCGTGATGTTGTAGTCGAAACGGGGCGCCCACTTGCGCGAGCCGAGGCGCGCCGTGGTCGAGCAATTATCGACCATGTAAGACACGCCGCGCGCGTGCATGTAGGGGTTCAGCGAGTCGACCGACTCGATCACGCTCTCGTTGGCGACCTCGGAGTACGGGTGACCCGCCTCCCAGAGCACGTCGATCTGCGCCATCATGGTCGCGCAGTAGACGCCGGCCGTGAAGGGATTGACCGGGATCTTGTCGGCCACGCGCTTGGCGCGCACCTGGGCGCCGACCTTCCACGTCTCGGTGCCGTCGATCTTGCCCATCGGGCGCTTCTTCAGGCGCTCGCCCGCGAGCACCACGCCGCGGATCTCGTTGCCGCTCGCGACCTCGTCGTAGCACTCCTGGATGATCTCGCGTGAAGCGGGGTAGGTGGCGGCGTAGGCCTTCTCGAACTCGGCCTTGCCGGCCGCGTCGAGGCTCTCGTACACCGAGAGGATGCCCTTCTTGCTGATCAGGGTGTTGATCGGGCCGGTGATCGACTCGCTCGAGTTGAGGAAGGCGTCTTCCTTGCTCATGCCCTGCGCCACGTAGCGGCGGTACAGGCTCTCGATGATGCCGTGCACGGCGCCGAGCAGGATGCAGCGCTCGCCGAAGATGTCGCTCTTGTACTCGGACTCGAGCGTGGTCTGGAAGGTGTAGGGCGAGCCCAGCGCCACCGACCAGCCGAGCGCGAGCTCGGTCGCCCTACCGTCGACGTCCTGCTCGACGGCGAACGAGGCGTTGATGCCGGCGCCGTTGACCTGCTTGCCCTGCACGTACAGGCGGCGAACGCTGGGGCCCATGCCCTTGGGGCACACGGCGATGACGTTGATGTTGGTCGGGAACTTGGCGCCGACGTTCTTCAGGTGGCCGAGCAAGAAGCCGTGCGAGAGACCGAGCGTGGCGCCCGGGCGGATGGTCTCGAACACCTTCTTGTACGACTCCGCCTGAGCGGCGTCCGAGATCAGGAGCAGCACCAGGTCGCTCTCCTTGATCACCTCGTACATCTCGCCCAGCGTGCCCTTGTCCTCGCTGAAGCCGGCCTTGCGGGCCTCGTCCATCGAGCTCGAGCCGGGGCGGAGGCCGATCTTGACCTTGATGTCCGAGCCCTCGAGCGAGTCACGCAGGTTCTGCGCCTGCGCCGGACCCTGCGAGCCCCAGCCGATCACGCCGATCTGCTTCACGCCGGCGAGGGCCTTGGGCACGAGCGGCAGGAGGTGGCGGCCGCCGGCCACGACGTACTCGGTGACATCGCCCATCTCGAGGCGATCGACCTGGAACACTTTGGACTCGAACTTGAGGGACAGGGGCATGGGCAATATCTAGCTCGCGAATATCGTTGCGTAAAATGCATTATGTGGGATTCTGTGTTGCGCTTGCCGCAACGAGCGATCCGCCATGGATTACGACGATTTGCGTCTGTTTCTCCACCTCTCGCGCAGCCTGCATTTCGGGCGCACCAGCCGCGAATGTCACATCAGCACCTCGGCGCTCTCGCGCGCCATCCAGCGCCTCGAGGGCGAGCTCGACAGCGTGCTGTTCGAACGCGATCAGCGCAAGGTCGAGCTCACCGCGGCGGGTGAGGCCTTTCAGGAGCACGCGACCGAGACCCTGACGCGCTACCAGAGCTTCAAGCAGCGTCTCGTCGGCGGCGAGCGACTGACGGGCAGCCTCGCCATCTTCGCGTCGGTGACCGCGTGTCAGAGCTTCTTGCCGCGCGTGCTCGCGAGCTTTCGCCGCGACCACCCGGACGTACAGATCCGTCTCGAGACGGGGTACGCGGCTGACGCGCTCGGCATGCTCGGCCGCGGCGCGGTCGACGTCGCGGTCGCGGCGCTGCCCGACAAGGTCGGCGGCAACCTGTCCGCGCGCGTCCTGATCGTCACGCCGCTGGTGTTCGTGGCACCAGCCTTCGAATGCGAAGTGAGCCGCCTGGTCGAGCGCCGCCCGGTGCCGTGGCAGGAGCTGCCCGTGGTGCTGCCGGCCACCGGCCTCATGCGCCAGAGCGCCGATCGCTGGTTCCGGCGCAAGCACGTGACGCCCAAGATCTACAGCGAGGTCCCCGGCAACGAGGCCATCCTTTCCCTGGTCAGTCTCGGGTGCGGCGTGGGCATCGTGCCGCGCCTGGTGATGGAAAAGAGCCCGCTCCGCGCCGAGCTGCGCACCCTGGAAGTGGACCCACACCTGGACGAGCTTCGCGTCGGCGTGTGTACGCTCCGGCGCAAGCTGCGCTCACCGATCGTGCGCGCGTTCTGGGATTCGATCGACGACGAGGCGCTCTAGGTTCGACCGCTGGTCATGCGCCGCGAGTTCGGGCAAGCTCGGCGGTTCCAGGACGACGTGAGCGAGCAGACCGAAAACGTGGCGGCGGTTGGCGTATCGCGCTGGAGCTACGCGGTGATGACGCTGCTGGCGTGGGCGATGATGACGCTCCAGCTCACGCAGACCAGAATCCTCTCCTGGATCTTCCACAACCACGTCGTCTACCTGACCATCACCGTCGCGCTGCTCGGCTTCGGGGTGTCGGGAGTCGTGATCTCACTCCTGGCCAAGCGCGGGCGGCGGCTCGAGCACTGGACCCTGGCAGCCATCGGCGGCTTCGCCTTCAGCACGCCGATCTGCATCTGGCTGGCCAGCGCCGCGCCGGTGCTGTTTGGAGCCGGCGACGAACAGCTCAAGCTGCTCTTCTGCTACGCCGTGCTGGTCGTGCCGTTCGTGTTCGCGGGCGCAGGCATCGGTCTGATCCTGCTGCGCGGCGCGGCGCGCGTGCACACGCTCTACTTCTTCGATCTGGCCGCCAGCGGCGTCGCGGCGCTCGGCTTCACGGCGCTGTTGCGCCCGCTCGGCGCGGAGTGGCTGGTCTGGGCGGCCGTGGGCGTCTCGACGCTCGCCTTCGCCATCCAGGCCTGGCTGTGCCGGCTGCGCGCGGCCCTGCTCGTGGCGCTCGTGGCCCCGGCTGCTCTGGCGTTCCTGTTCCGTGACGGACTTCTGCTCGACCGAGTCGAGTCCTACAAGTTCCTGGCGCGCGCCTACGATCGCTCGCGCGAGCACGTGCGCATGGAGCACGTGGAATGGTCGCCGATTGCCAGGATCGACGTGTTCTCCGATCCGGAGATCCACCTGTTCGAGGATAGGCGCGACGCGTCGGCCGGCGATTTCAAGGTACTGACCCAGGACGGCGACGCGATCTCGGTGCTGCCCGGGCCGAACTGGCGCGCCAGGATCCTGGCCGAGCCGGATCCGACCAAGCCGCTCACGCCCCACAACTACGGCTACGTGGTGCGGCCCAACCCCGAGCGCGCGCTCGTTATCGGTATCGGCGGCGGCATCGACGTCGTGTCGGCCGTGTCCTTCGGCGCCAAGAAGGTCGTGGCTGCCGAGATCAATCCCGTCACGGTCGACCTGATGCAGGGCAAGTACGCGAGCTACCTGGAGTGGCCTCGCTGGCCGCAGGTCGACCTCGTCGCGGCAGAAGGTAGGCACCTGGTGCGAAGCTCGACCGAGCAATTCGACACCATCACGATGGCGGCGGTCGACACCTTCTCGGCGCTGAGCTCGGGGGCGTACGTGCTGTCCGAGAATTACCTCTACACCGTCGAGGCGATGGAGGACTACATGCGCGCGCTCAAGCCGCGCGGCGTGTTCACGGTGTTTCGCTGGTTGTTCCGCCATCCACGAGAGAGCCTGCGGCTCTCCAACCTGTACATGGAAGCGGCCTCTCGTCTGGGCGTTGCGGAGCCAGACAAGTGCGTGATGATCATCGGCGTCGACTACGGCTGGAGCTACCGCTGGGCCGCCACGATGTTCCGCCGTGAACCCTTCACGCCCGCCGAGGTACGCGCCGTGCTCGAGCGTGCGCGCGGTCAAGAGCGCACCGCCGCCGTCTACATCCCCAAGGTGTTCCCGGAGGAGGAGCAGCGTGCGCTCGAGGCCGTCGAGTTTGCGCGCGAACAGGCCTACTACGAGCCTACGCGAGCGGCGTTCGCCAAGCTGATCCGTTCACCGTCGACCAGCGCGCGGCGCGCCATGGAGCGCGAGTACTTCTACAACATCGAGCCGGTGTGGGACGATCGTCCGTTCTTCTTCGAGTACCACAAGCTCGGCGAGTTCTTCTCGGCGCCCGACAAGAACGAGCACGGCATTCGCGGCGTGATCGTGCACTACGTGCTGTACTTCCTGGTGGCGATCGCGGCGCTCGTCTCCGCGGGCGCGATCCTGGGCCCGCTCTACGTCTTCGAACGCGAGGGCCTGAAGGTGAAGGGCCTCAGGCACCTGGCCGGGCTCTTTGCCTGTCTCGGCGTCGGCTTCATGTTCATCGAGATCGGCATGATCCAGCGCCTGAACCTGTACCTGGGTCACCCGACGTATTCGCTGTCGGTGGTGCTGGCGGGGCTGCTCGCCTTCACCGGCGTGGGCAGCCATCGCGCCGGCAAGCTGTCGCTCACCCCCGACAAGGCGCTGGCGCTGGGCACGCTCGCCCCGGCGCTGCTCTCGCTGGTGTGGCTGGTCGTGATGTCGTTCGTCGTGAACGCCACGCTGACCGCCCCGCTGAGCGTCAGGATCGGGATCGTGCTGCTGTCTCTCTTGCCGGTCGGTCTCGCGCTCGGTGTTCCGTTCGCCACCGCGCTGCGCTACGTCGACGCGCACGATCGGCGCTTCGTGCCCTGGGCCTGGGGCATCAACGGGCTGGCCAGTGTCGTGGCTTCCGTGCTGTCCGTGCTGCTGGCCATGCGCATCGGCTTCGCCTGGGTGGTCGTGCTCGGCGTGGGCGTCTACCTGCTCGGCTTCCTCGTGGTGCGCCGGCATTTCGTGGTGCGCCCGCCAGTCAGCTAGGGATGAACGAAGTCCTGCTCGCCATGCAGCAGGCGCTGGTACTTCCACTGCAAGGTGCCGTTGTCCGTGAGGCTGCCGGGGCCTCCGTCCAGCACGAACGTGGGGAACCCGCCCACCCAGAGCAGTAGACTCAACGTCACGCCCAGGCCGAGCCGCCACCACCTGCGCTCGACGCTGGCGAAGGCGTGAGCCACCAGCATGACGATCAGCGGCAACACGCCGAAGAGATACCGGCCCTGCACCGCGATGAACGTGTAGCGAGGTAGGACGTGGAAGCGCTGGTAGGTGGGAAAGTTCACCCACGCGATCAGCACCATCGCGAAGCTCGTCGCGATGAAGGCCCCGTAGAGCAGGAGCTTGTCGCGCTGCGACAGGATACGCGCCAGGCGCAGCAGCGCGAAGAGCAAGAACAGCTCCACCACGCCCAGAAACAGCCTGCCCTGATAGAATGAGGCGTAGCCGAAGATGCCCAGGCTCTTCTCGATCATGTAGTCCGCCCAGGTGAAGGCGTAGTGGATCGGGTCGAGCAGGAGATCACGACGCTCGCCCAGGCGTTCGGCCAGGAGCGCATACTTCTCGATGATCGGATGCTTCTGCAGGCAGCTGGCCTGCGCGACCACGTCGGCGCAGCGCGGGCTCAGCTTGCCGTAGAGGACGAACGCGCGTCCGTGTAGCGCGACGTTGGCGCAGAGCAGCAGCCCCAGCACCGTTGCCACCAGGGCACGGCGCGCGAGCGTCGCCCGGGCGAAAGCCTCGCGCGCGGAACGCCACGCTCCGCGAAAGTCAGCTCGCGAGTCCCACGCGAGGACGAGCAGAGACAGCAGCGCCAGCGGGAAGAAGGCCGCCTTGACCAGGCAACCGAAGCCCAGCCAGGCAAAGACTCCAAAGAGGGACCCTGGCTCGCGCTCCTTGGCATAGCGAAACAGGTGATAGATCAGCCCTGCCGCGCACAGGTTGATGAGATTGTCCCAGCTGATCGAGCTGAACAGGAACGACAGCATCAGGACGTTGCTGAGCAGGAACACCGCCCACAGCGCGCGCGGCGCGGAACCCAGCGCAAGCTTCGAGCCCTTGAACACGAACCAGAAGAAGGGCAGGCCGAGCAGGACGTTCAGCAGGCGCAGCAAGGTGGGCAGAGCAAGCCCGAGCGGTGCGGCGAGCGGAACGAAGAACGACAGCAGCCAGTGGTAGACGAAGAAGTTCCGTGAGGTCGTCGCCAGGTAGGGATCCACGCGTTCGAGCGGCACGAAGAAGCCGAACTGGTGCATGGTTTCCACCAGCTGCAGGTGGTGGGCGTGATCGGGCGCGACGGCTGGATCGATACGCGCGACGAAATAGCCGGCTTGCAGCAGGTACCAACCCAGACACAGCAGGAGCCCGACCCGCGTCCAGCGCTCGGCGGGCGTCGTGCTCACGGTTGGCACTCGAGCTTGGGGTTGGGCACGTCGCCGTAGCGCCGCCACTCGTCGAAGACGCAGCACGGAAAGCACGGCTTCTCTCCGCGATTGCGCTCGCGTCGCTGTGTCGCCGGATCGAAGCCCGTTTTCAGGTAGGCCGTGGGCTGCAGCCAGAGCTCGCGATCTTCCGTGACGTTGACGAGACCGCGCGAGAGGTACTGCCCTGCGTCGCTGCAGCGCAGGAGCTCGGGGTCCCCCGACTCGGGCTTGCGGTGGAAGTAGTAACAGGCCCTGCCCGGGTACGCCTTCATGACGCGATCGAGCAGGTGGCGGGGTGGGCGTGGCAGCGTGACGATGCGATCTTCCGGATCGCGAAAGCGCTTGGGGAACGCGTCCATGACCCAGCCGGCGCGTCGCACCTCGCTCAGCCAGATCTCGTGCAGCACGATGGCGCGGGGTTCCTCGATGCTTGCCAGGACGCGATCGCTATCGTCGTGGATGGTGTGAACCAGGCGCGAGAGTCGCGCGCCGTGCTCTCCGAGGAACGACCCCGTGCCCAGCACCAGGTGCACGACGAGGACGGGAGCCGTGAGCTCCGGCCAGCGCTCCCGGGCAGCGCCGAATGCGTGAGCCAGCAGCATCGAGCCGGGCAGCAAGAGCTCGACGTGGTACATCGGCCCCGTATCGGAGATTCCGGTCGAGTAGTACGCGAGCTCGAACGCCAGCACGGCGCCTCCGAGCCAGAGCCAGACCTTGTCGCCGAACGGGCGCCCGAGCTTCCACCAGATCGCGATGGCCAGGAGCGAGCAGGGCAGGCCCAGCCACCAGCCGTTGAAGCGCACCGCCAGCACCGCCAGGTTCTCCAGCGCCACCCGCGGGGTGTGCGAGAAGGCGTCGCAGGTGAAGACCCTGCCGAAGCCGTACTTCTCCTGCACGCACTGCAAGAACCACGGAAGTTTCAACCATCCGCCTCCGACGGCTCGGTTGTAGAGCAGGACCGGCAGCACGCTGAGGGCGCCGACCAGAACCAGCGCGGAGAGCGCGCGGAGCTCACGCTCTTTCCACGCACGCCAGCCGAACGCGAGCACGAGCACGCCACACGCGGGGATGGCGACCTGCGGCCGAGTCGCGAAGCAGTAGCCCGTGGCCGCGGCGCAGATCACGGCACCGAGCACGCTGCGACCGCGCGCGGCGAGCAGCAGGCCGAAGCCGGCGAACACGACGCACGACAGGGCCGTCAGCTGCGAGTGGCCGGTGGCACCGGTGAGCATGAAGGTGGGCGACAAACCCAGGGCCAGAACGCCGACGGCGCTGGCGGCGGGATCGGCGTGCTGGCGCAGGATCTGGTACCAGGCCGAGAGCGCGAGCGCCGCGAGCAAGAGGTGCGACAGCGCGGGGAGGCCCAGGCTCAGCCCGGGGATCTGCACGAGCGCCTCGCCGGGCAGGTACTTGCCCGAATATCCGCCCAGCGTCGGCACGGTGAAGACGTCGACGGGGACGTAGCCAACGTCGGGAGCGCTCAGCCATCCGCGGCTCAGGATCGCGCTCTGCATGCGATAGACGAGCTCGTCGTCGCAGATCGCCCGTCCGCGCAGGACGAAGATCATGATCAAGCCCATGCCGGCGACCGAGAGGACGACACCTGCCCTGGCCAGCTTGGGCCACAGCGGATCGCTGGCTGGGGGCAGGCGCAAGCGCCCCTTCAAGGCAAAGGCCAGGAGCAGCAGCGCCGGCCCCAGCAAGACCAGCCGCGCGACGTGCGACCACAGCTGCTCGTAGGTGAAGCCGCGCATCGCGGCCCACGGCAGACCGTCCGGCTGGAAGGGCGCGTAGCCGAACTCCTGTGGGCCGCGCTTCTGCAGCAGCAGCCAGGCAGCGAACCAGAAGAAGAGGAGCAGTCCGCCGCAGGCCAGTCCGACGCGAGTCCGCGTTCGCATCAGGCAGCTGGGGGACGCGAGGTGAAGCGCCTCAATCGCTCCGGCACCAGACGGCCCGTCTTGCCTTGCGCGCCGGCCTCGCCCGACTCGTGGTACTCGGCGTCCTGATTCACGCGCCACAAGTTGTACACCGGCTTGTCCGCGAGGATGTTCTCGACGCAGAGCATGGCGGTCATCATCGAGTGGTCCTGGTTGTTGTACTTGTGCATGCCGTTGCGGCCGACCAGGTGCAGGTTCGGGTAGCGCTCGTCGAGCTCGGCGCGGACCGCGTCCACGTGCCGGGCGTAGTCGCCGTCGTACACCGGGTAAGCCTTGGGCTGGCGCACGACGCAGGAGTCGATCACCGAGCCCGGCTTGACCAGGCCGATCTCGGCCATTTCGTCCGACGCCAGGCGCAGGAGCTCCTCGTCACTGCTGTTCCACAGGCCGTCCCCCTGATGGCAAAAGTACTCGCAGCCGAGCGACGCGTACTGCGGGTCGGGCACCATGTCCGGTGACCACGACTTGAAGTTCTGCACGCGCCCGCACTTCACCTTGGGATCCTGGATGTAGACCCAGTTGTCCGAAAATGGCGGATCGCCCTTCAGGATCAGTGTGACGATCAAGAAGTCGCGGTAGCGCAGCGCTGCGGCCGCGGAGCGCGCGGCTTCGGAGACGCCGGGCGTGATCGACGCAACGAGCTCGCGCATCGGCGCCGAGCTGATCACGTGGTCGACCACGAGCTCCTCGGTCGAGCCATCCTCCGCGCGGTGCCGGACGTGCCACAACCCGTTCGCGTCGAGCTCGAGCGCCGTCACACGCCGGCCCATGCGGACCTCGCCGCCCAGGGCCTTGAGCTTCTCGGTGCAGGAGTCCCAGAGCATGCCCGGGCCCTTCTTCGGATAGCGGTAGGTGTCGATCAGCGTCTTGATCACCTCGCCTTCGGATTTGGACTTCTTCGGAGCGAACGCCGAGAGCACGGCGCTCGTCAGCGACAAGCCCTTGATGCGCTGCGCGGCCCAGTCGGCCGAGATCTCGCGGCAGGGCATGCCCCAGACCTTCTCCGTGTAGTGCTTGAAAAAGATGCTGTACAGGCGGTTGCCGAACTGGTTCACCACCCAGTCCTCGAAATTGTCGGGCTTTTCCACGGGCATGGCACGCGCCCTGGCGTAGGAGGCGACGCACAGCCCGGCCTCGAGCGGACCAAGCTTCAGCAAGGCCTCCATGGGCTTGAGCGGATACGAGAAGTAGGTGCCGTTGTAGTAGATGCGGCTCGAGCGCGGCCTCTCGATCATGCCTTCGGGCAAGAGCTCGGACCACAGGTCCTCGACCTGCTTGCTCTTGGAAAAGAAGCGGTGGCCGCCGATATCGAAGCAGAAGCCCTTGTACTGAACGGTTCGAGAGATGCCGCCGACGTAGACCGGATCCGCCTCGAGCACCGTCACCGGTACGGAGGCCTTGCTCAGCAAGTAAGCAGCCGTTAATCCAGCGGGTCCTGCGCCAATGACGGCGACGCGTTTCGAGTGTCCCATGAAACGGCCGAATCTATAACCGTTCTCCCGAGGCCGCTAGTTTGCGGCCGCCGCGGTGCGTTTCCCTCGAGATTCGTGGCCATGGTAAGGCTCGTCGCATGGCCGCCCAGAACAAGCGCCGCTGGCTCCTGCGCATCGCCCTCGTGGTGCTGGGTCTGCCTCTCATATTGATACTGGCGCTGTTCGTGCGCATCACCTGGTTCCCACCGCGCTACGACGTGCCGTCCATCGCGCTGGTGCCCGACTACAAGGACAAGACGCTGATGGCGCAGGCCTGGGCGCTGCCGGCGGCGCGGACCTACGGAGCGCGGGTCGACTACCAGTCCAACGGCTCCGTGTGCGGTCCGTCCACTCTCGCCAACGTCTTTCGCTCACTGGGCGAGCCGGTCGCCAGTGCCGACGCGGTGCTCGACGGGGCGAACGTGTGCCAGAGCGGCATGTGCTGGTTCGGTCTCACGCTCGACGAACTCGCCGAGCTCGCGCGCTCGCGCACCAAGCGCAAGGTCACGCTGCTGCGTGATCTCACCATCGAGCAGTTCCGTGAACATCTCCTGAAGTCGAATGATCCTGCGCGGCGCTACACCGTGAACTTCAACCGCGGGTTGCTCTTTGGCGTCGGCGGCGGGCACCATTCACCGCTAGCGGGCTACGTGGCGGAGCGCGATCTCGTTCTCGTGCTGGATGTGAACCAGACGTTCGAGCCCTGGCTGGTCGACGCCGATCGTCTGTTCCAGGCCATGGACAGCATTGATTCTTCGAGTGGGAAGAAGCGCGGCATGCTGCTCGTCGAGTGAGCGGCGTCGTGATAACCTATCGGGGTTCTTGACGAGAGGTGATCGGATGCCGCACGCGGCGTGCACGACGTTGGCCGTCACTTTGTTCGGTTTTGGCCTGATCGCCTCGGCGGCGGTCGGGGCCTGCAGCGGCGGTGAATTTTCCGCGGATGCGGCTGACGCGGGCAGCGGCGGCAGCGGTCCCGACGCCGGAAGCGGCGCAGGCACCAGCGCGGCCGGGTCGACGTCGGGCGGCACGGTGCTGTGCCGGGCACCCGAGGAGTGCGACGACGCCGATCCCTGCACGCTCGACGAGTGCAGCGCGGAAGGGACCTGTGTGCACTCGGCCAAGTGCGGCGCCGGCGAGAAATGCTGCGACGGCGACTGCGGGCAGTGCTGCGTGCAGGAGGACTGCAACGACTCCGTGAGCTGCACGGCCGATCAATGCTTCAACTTCTTCTGCGCCTTCGTTCCGGACGACGGTGAGTGCGGGACCACGCAGTACTGTCACCGCGAGGATGACTGCAAGGATCGCGAACAATGTCCGAACGGCACGCTCGCGGAGTGCGACGACGGTGACCCGTGCACGACGGAAAGCTGTAACGCTGGCCTCTGCTATCACGATGATTGCGCGAGCGGGCAGCATTGCTGCGCGAACGGCTGCGCCGAGTGCTGCGACGACGGGGAGTGCGGCGCCCAAGCCGGTGACGCGTGCAGCGCGGGAAAGTGCGAGCAAGGGCAGTGTCAGACCCGAGCGCTCTGCAGCGATAGCGAGATGTGCTGCGCGGCCACAGGCACCGCGACCTGTGCCGAGTGCTGTGCGCCCGAGGACTGCAGTGACGACGGCGTTCTCTGCACCGAGCCGAGCTGTCTCGGCGGAGCGTGCTCCCACGTCCCCAACGACGGATTGTGCGGCAGCGCCGAGGTGTGCGATCCGGAGCAGGGCTGCATCCCGGCAGGTGGCTGTCAGGAAGACGGCGACTGTCTTTCGCCCGACCCCTGTTCGAAGGGTACGTGCGCGCAGGGTACCTGCACTTACTCGGAACTCTGCCCTGGCCAGCAGTGCTGCGGAGGCATCTGTCAGGATTGCTGCTCTCGCGAGGACTGCAGCAACATCGCGAGCTCGTTTGCGGGCCCCATACCTCCCGACGGCTGCGAGTCCGTGAGCTGCGTCAACGGCTCTTGCCTGACCGCGTACCTGCTCTGCACGGAATTGTGCTGCGCGCCATACGGCTGCTGTTCACTGGACATGTAGGCACCGCGAAGCGCGGCGGACGCTGTGCTATGCTGGTGCTGGTTTCTTACTGCGAGGTTTTCCGATGGTGCATGCCCGTTCGGCCGTTACTTTGTTCAGTCTCGGGCTGATCGTTTCTGCGCTGATCGGCGCCTGTAGCAGCGGCGAGTTTTCCGAAGGCGGCGGCGCGGGTAGCGGCAGCGGCGCAACGAGCGGTACGGGCGGCAGCGGCGCAACGAGCGGTACGGGCGGCACGGCCGGCGGCAGTGCGGTCAAGTGCACCGGCCCCGACGAGTGCGACGACCAGGACCCTTGCACGCTCGACGAATGCGGGGCCGATGGCTCGTGTCTGTACCGGCCGAAGTGTGGCGCCGAAGAAAAGTGCTGCGACGGAGACTGCGGCCAGTGTTGCGTGCAGGAGGACTGCAACGACAACGTGGCCTGCACGGGCGATCAATGCTTCAACTTCTTCTGCGCCTTCGTGCCGGACGACGGCGAGTGCGGCGCCACGCAGTACTGTCACCGCGCAGAGAACTGCATGGAGCGCGAGCAGTGCGCGGGCGGCACCGCGGCGGAATGCGACGACGGCGACCCCTGCACGACCGATAGCTGTGACGCGGGCCTCTGTTACCACGAGGACTGTGGCGGCGGCCTGCACTGCTGCGCGAACGGCTGCGCCGCGTGCTGCGACGATTCGGAGTGCCCGAACGTGGACGAATCCTTCTGCAGCAAGGAGGTCTGTGTCGAGGGTGTCTGCGACACCACTCCGCTGTGCGAGAGCGGAGCCGGGCGTTGCTGCGAGGGCGCCGACAACGCGTCGTGCGGCGAGTGCTGCACCCAGGACGACTGCGACGACGGCATCGCCTGCACGACCGACGCCTGCTCGGGCGGCGTGTGCTCACACACCGTCACCTGCCAGAACAACGAGGTTTGTGATCCCCAGGAGGGCACCTGCGTGGCTCCGCCCATGTGCAACGGGCCGGCGGATTGCATCTCGGTCGAAAAATGCAAGGTCGGCGAGTGTGTCGATGGGCACTGCGAGTTCCACGACCTCGAGTGCGACTCCAACCAGGTTTGCTGCGACGGCGTGTGCCAGCAATGCTGCAACGACTATCAGTGCGGCGACGTCGTGTCGGCGCCTTTCGCCCCCGAGCCGATTGGCGACTGCCAGCACAACCGCTGCCTCGAGGGCGTCTGCACCGTCAGCTACGACT
>DATLIL010000350.1:0-16876 GCA_035539475.1 Polyangiaceae bacterium | reverse complement strand
CCTCGACTCCGGCCAGCAGGCCGTCGCCGCAGATCGTGGCGCAGCCCGAGGTCGAGCAGCGCCAGCCCGCCTCCACCTCACACAGGCTCGAGCAGCCGTCGCCGTCGAGTGGCGGGTTCTGGCCATCGTCACAGCCCTCGTCCGGCGTCCGAACGCCGTCGCCGCAGGCGAGCGCGCTGCAGGCCTGACCCGGGTTCGGGCACCAGAAACCAGATTCGAGCAGGCAGGCCTCGGAACAGCCGTCGCCGCCAGTGGGGGGAGACTGCCCGTCGTCGCACTCTTCACCGCGCTCGCGTTCCCCGTTGCCGCAGACGGGGAGTTCCACGCAGGGCTTACCGGGGCGGGCGCAACCGAAGCCCTCCTCGACCGAGCTGCAGTCCGCCGAGCAGCCGTCGCTGGCCGAGGTGTTGCCGTCGTCGCAGAGCTCGTTCCCCTCGATGACGCCATTGCCGCAGACGACCGTGTTCTTGCAGGGCTGGCCGGCTACCGAGCAGTCGAAGTCCGGATCCTGCTCCAGGCAGTCCGCCGAGCAGCCGTCGTTTGCCGAGGTGTTGCCGTCGTCGCAGAGCTCGCCCGGCTCGAGGGCACCGTTGCCGCAAACCGCCTCGGGCTCCGGCATGGAGTTGTCGCCGCCCATGCCGTCCGGGACGTCGATGATCGGCGGGGCATTGCCAGTGCCGCCGGAACCGCCGCCGGGTTCGCCACCGCCGCCCGTGATGTCCGGGGGTTGAGAGGCGGTGGGATCTCCGGCGCTACAGGCCCAAAGAACGGGGAAAAACAGGGCCAAAAGCAAAGGGCGCAGCATGCCCCCGTTAGGTCGTCGCTGACCCCGAAAACGAGCAGAAAAATCGCAACCAGAGTGCAGAAAATTTGTAGCTTTTCGAGCACCGGAGGTCGCGGGCTCAGACTTCGACGGTCCAGTCCCGAGACTCTTCGTAAAACGCCGCGGGCAGGATCAGATCCCAGACCGCGTTGGTCAGGCATTGCTCGAGCAGCGGCGTGCCGTCCTCGGCGATCGAGACCCGGTCGACGGCCACGATTTCCGCTCGGGTCGCCTGGAAGTCCACGCTCGCCGTTCCCGGCCGGCCGCCGCAGCGTCGCCACTCGATGGCCAGGCGCTCTTGCAGAAACGCCTCCCGGTCCATGACGGTGTAGCCGTCCGAGACCATGGTGGCGCCCATGCGAACGCGCGGCGCCCCGACGCGGTGCGACCCGTGCTCGAGCCCCTCGGTCGAAGGCCGGACACCGGGCTCGATCGCCAGGTAGCTCGTCACGGGTGAGACGGCGCCGCCGCGCAGGGCGAGGGTCATCATTTCCTCCTCGCTGAGCTCGCCCAGGACCTCCGAACCGAAAGCGAGCGCCGCCCAGAGGGCGTCCTGCCCGGGGTCGGCGCTGATTGTTGCGCGTACCGGGGTCGTCCAGAGCTCGCCTTCGAGCTCCAGCGACGGCGCCGCGGCAGACTCGATATTGAGCTGGGCGATGGCTTCTCCCTCGCCCAGGCTGTGGGGCAAGGTCTCGAGGTTCGGCTGCAAGGCGAGCTCGGGGGAATAGATGGCCAGCCGATCGATGCGCAGGGGACGGGCCCAGGCCTCGAACAAGGCCGCCGCCGCCGCCGGTGTGGCCCGATCGGCTAGGGCGGCGCCCCACACCAGGCCGCCGTTCGAGTGCAGGCTGGTTGCCCAGCGGTGTTCGTCGTCGCGCTCGAGGCGCCCTCCGCCCTTGCCGAGCAGCCCCAGGTGCGCGACGGCTCCGCTGCCGGCCAGGGCGGCGCGCAGACGGTCACCGCTGAGGTCGGTGCGGCTGAGCCCGTCGGTCAGCAGCACGATGCGCCGGTCGACGCCGGCCGGGACGGCTTGCAGCAGCCGGCTCGCGCGCGAGAGTGCCTTGTCGACGTTGCTGCCGTTGCGACGCGGGACCTGCAGCTCGGCGCGCTGGCGAGCGAGCTGAAGCCGGCGGTCACCCGCTCGACCTCGCGATTGAAGGTGAGGATCTCCACGCGGGCGTCGGTCCCCGCGAAGTGGGAGAGGTAGCCATCGAGAGCCAGCTTGGCCCGCTCGATGAACGTCCCGTCGGTGGACAGCGAGGCGTCGATGACGACGACGTGTCGCGAGCGAGCGGGAATGCGCGACAGTCGCGGCGCGGCCTGCACCGCGTAGCGCGTCAATACGCGGTCCGGGGCGAAGGGCAACGCCACGAGCTCGCCCCCGAGCAGGGGAAGAGTATGCGGCGTCAGGGCGACGTCGATCGGGCCTTGACCCGAAACGGCGACCTTGTCACGGGGATCGGCGGCACGAACGCTGAGCGTGGCGGGCAGCGCGGCAGTGCCGAGCCTGGGAAGAGTCACGTGGTACTGGCCCGACGCGTAGCGGAGCGGCAGCTTCAGCGTGTACTCGACGCTCTTGTCCTGCCCCGGTGGGCAAGGGAAGACCTGCAAGAAGAGCAGCTGTTGATCGCGCCAGGACAGCAGCGCGGGATCCTTCGGGTAGTAGCCGCCGATGCCGGTGAGCTCGCGGTACTTCTCGGCTGCGGCCTCTGCTTCGAGGAGCTCCCCGCTGAACCAGTGCGGGCGCCCGTGCAGCGCGCCGAGCGTGCGCAGGCCCGTGGCGACCGCACCCGGCGGGAGATTGAGCTCGAACAGCGCCTGATCATGACGCGGTCCGCCGTTGTGCACGGTGCGCTCGACGGTGAGCTCGGCGTGGGTGCGAAACAGCGTGAGCGCTGCCGTGTGCTTGCGTTCGAGCAGCAGCGCCGAGCGCGTGCCCGAGACGCGGTCGGCGTTCGACGCGGCGGGAGTGGCTAGAATGAGCGCGAGCGCGGCGCTGGAGAGCAGACGGCGCATGTCAAACCTCCACGCTCCAGACGTTCCATTCCTCGTCGAACTCGAGCGGCAGCACGAGCTCCCAGGCGGCGTCGGTGAAGCAGCGCTCGAGCAGCGGCGAACCGTCGTGGCTGATCCGTAGCGCGTCGACCGCGACGATCTCGGCCTTGGTGGTCTCGAGGCTCAGGCTGGCGGCCCCCGGACGCCCGCCGCAACGCCGCCAGGCGTCGCCCAGTTGCTCCCGCAAGAAGCCCTCGCGATCGAGCGCGGCCTCGGCTTGTCCGCCGTAGCCATGGCCCAGGACGCCAATACCGCCGAGGCCGATGCCTTCGCCACGGCCGCCGCCGCCGTCCTCGAGCCCCTCGGTCGACGGCCGCACACCAGGCTCGATCGCGAGGTAGCTCGTGACCGGCGAGACCGCCTTGCCACGCACTGCGAGCGTCATCATCTCGGCCTCGCTGAGCTCGTTCAGGACCTCCGAGCCGAAGGCGAGCGCGGACCAGAGCTCTTGTTTGCCGGGTTCCGCGCCGAAGGTCGCCTTGACCGGTGTGGTCCAGAGCTCGCCTTCGAGCGCGAACCACGGCGCGGCCGCGGTCTCGATTCCGAGGTGCTCGAGCCCCTGGCCCTCGTCGAGCGTCTTCGGCAGCGTCTCCAGGCGAGCCTGCAGCGCGAGCTCGGGCGAGTAGACGTTCAGGTGCTCGATGCGCAACGGCCTGGCCCACTCCTCGAACACTGCCTCGCGCTCTTGTTTGCCGGCGTCGACGGCGGCCCTGGCGCGCCAGACGAGACCTCCAGCCGGACGCAGACCCCGCGCCCAGGGGTGATCGTCGAGGCGTGTGAGCTCCGGGGGGTGGTCGTTGTCGAGCAAGCCGGCGTGCGTCACCGCGCCGCTTCGCGAGAGCGCCGCGCGCAACCGCTCCGGCGTCAGCTGCGAGCGCGTCAGACCATCGGTAAGGAGCACGATGCGCCGCGCGGCGCCCTGTGGTGCGGCGTGGAGCAGCTTGTCCGCCTCGGCCAGGGCAACCTCGATGTCGCTGCCGTTGCGGCGTCCGAGCTGCAGGGCGGCGAGCTCGCGGCGCGCGTCAGCGACGGCCTTGAAGCCGCCTAGCCGCCGCTCGACGCGACGATTGAAGGTCAGGATCTCGACCTTGGCTTCGGCCCCGGCGAAGTGGGCGAGGTAAGCGTCGAGCGCGGCACGCGCGCCGTCGATGAAGCTCGCGTCCGTGGACAGCGACGCGTCGATCAGCGCCACCAGGTACGCTCCGCGAGGGATGGTCGAGAGCTTGGGCGCGGCCTGCACGGCGTAGCGCGTCAGAACGCGATCTGACGCGAACGGTACCGTCACGAGCTCGCCGCCGACGAGCGGCGGATCGTGCGGCTCGAGCGAGAGGTCGAGCGCGTCGACCCAGCGCGCCGGCTCGATGCGAGCGCTTGCCAGCGGCGTGCCGTTGACCAGTAACTGGTCGCGCCGATCCGCCGGGCGGGCCTCGAGCTCGGCTGAAAGATCCGTGCTGCCGAGCGGCGGTAGCTCGAGGTGGAACGCGCCGGCGTCGTAGCGCGTAGGCAGGCTCAGCGTGTACTCGATGGTCTTGTCTTGCGCCGGCGGACAGGGGAACACCTGGAGCGCGAGGAGCTCCTGGGAGCGCCAGGAGAGCAGGGCGGGATCCTTGGGGTAATAGCCACCGACGCCGGTGAGCTCGCGGTACTTCGCGGCAGCCGCCTCCGCCTCCATCAGCTCGCCGGGAAACCAGTGCGGTTTGCCGGCCTGAGTACCGAGCGTCCGTAGCCCGACCGCCACCGCGCCCGCCGGGACGTCGATGAAGAAGGTCGCCTGGTCGTGGCGAGGGCCGCCGTTGTACACCGTACGGCGCACCGTCAGCTCGGCGTGCGTCGGAAACATCTTCAGCGCGATCGCGTGTTTTCGCTCGACGAGCTCCTCCGACCGGAGGCCCGAAACCTCGTCGCCGAGCGCCGGCGTCGCGACAGCGAGGATGGAAAGAAGAGCCGCGGCGTCGAGCCGCCGGCCAGCGAGGCGTTTCATCTCCCGTACTGACAGCGGCCGTTTGCTCGAGTTCCGCGCTCGATTTGAGCAAAGCCCACGACCGAGCTAGCCTGAGGTCATGGTTGGAAGGGCATTGTTCGTGAGCTTGGGGACCATGCTGAGCGCCGGCACGGCGCTGGCGGAGGAGCCTGAGGCGGCGGAAGGGCGCGTGGCAGAGATCGTCGACCCCTACGCCGAGCCGGAGCCTCGCATCGTCGACGTGATCGATCCGTACGCAGCGCCGGCAACGGTCTCGGCCGACATGGATCTGGAGCGCGTCTGTCGCAACTACTGCCTCGCGCGCCGAGATGCGCTGCCGGAGCCCGTGCGCCGGCTGCCTGCGCCACAACAGAGCGAAGAGTGGGGCAGCACCCCCGAAAGGCGCTCCTCGGGCCTCGATCAGCAGACCATTGGCGGCATCGTGCTCGGCGTCTCGGCGCTTGCGGGCGGCGCACTCTTGATCGCAGGGGCGAACAAGCGGAGCGACGGACTAGACGAGGCCGAAGCGCTGGCAGCGACGACGGTGGGCGTGGGCCTTCTCGTCGGCGTCGTGCTCGTCATCGACGGTCACGACGGCAAGACAGAGGTCAAGGTCGCCAGCCTGACGCGCTGACTAGCTGGTGGCCGTATCGCGGCGCGCGGCGTCGGCCATGTCGGCCACCATCGTGCGCAGCACGTCCGGATCGGGCCCCTCGAGCATGAGGCGGAGCTTGGGCTCCGTCCCGCTCCAGCGCACGAGCACACGACCGGCCTTACCCAGGCGATCTTCGGCCTCTTTGACCAGGCGGGTGAGCTGCTCCATCTGATCGAGCGGCTTGCGCGCGGGCAGCTTGATGCTCTCCAGCACCTGCGGCACCCGCTCCATCACGCGGGCCAGCTCTGACAGCGGCTTACCCTCGTGCACCATGATGCCGAGCACCTGCAGCGCCGCCACGGTGCCGTCGCCGGTAGTGGTGTGATCCAGGAAGATCAGGTGGCCCGACTGCTCGCCGCCCAGGTTGAGCCCGTCGCGCAGCATGGCCTCGACCACGTAGCGATCGCCCACCGCCGTGCGCAGCAGGCGCCCGCCCGCGTTCTCGAGGGCGCGATCGAGCCCCATATTGCTCATCACGGTGGTGACCAGGGTGTCTTTCTTGAGTTTGCCCTGCTTGAGCATGCGCGTGGCGCACAGCGCCATGATCGCGTCGCCGTCCACGACCTCGCCGCGTTCGTCCACGAAGATCACGCGATCGGCGTCGCCATCCAGGGCCACGCCGATGTGCGCCTTCTTCTTCTTCACCTCGTGCGCGACGTGCTCGGGGTGCAGGGCGCCGCAGTTCCGGTTGATGTTCACGCCGTTGGGGCGGCAACCCAGGGTCGTGACGTCTGCGCCGAGCTCCTGCAGCACCGCAGGCGCCACGCGGTAGGCGGCGCCATGAGCAGCGTCGACGACGATGCGCAGGCCGTCCAGGGTGAACTCGCGCGGAAAGGTGCCCTTGGTCCAGACGATGTAGCGTCCCGCGGCGTCGTCCAGGCGCTCCGCGCGCCCGACGCTGCTGCCAGTCTTTCCGCTATTGTCGAGCTTGGGATCGGCGAGCAATTGCTCGATTTCGAGCTCCTCGCTGTCCGGCAGCTTGAAGCCGTCGGGCCCGAAGATCTTGATGCCGTTGTCGGCGAAAGGGTTGTGGCTGGCGCTGATCACGATGCCGGCGTCGGCGCGCATGCTCTGGGTCAGGTTGGCCACGGCCGGCGTCGGGATCGGCCCGGTCAGCATGACCCGACCACCCATGGCGCAGATGCCGGCGGCGATCGCCGTCTCCAGCATGTAGCCGGACAGGCGCGTGTCCTTGCCGATCACGATGCGCGGCGCGCGCGATTTTCCCCGCCGCGCCACCAGCGTGATCGCCCGGCCGAGTCGCAGCGCGAGCTCGGGGGTTATCGGCGCAACATTGGCGCGTCCACGGATGCCGTCCGTGCCGAACAGGTGGCGAGCGGTCATGGCTGGTCTCCTCGTTCAGTCACGGAAGTTGACGAACTGTAGCTCGAGATCGAGATCTGTCGCGCTTTTCAGGAGCCGAATCGCGCCCTGCAGATCGTCCTTCTTCTTGCCGGAAATTCGCACGGCCTGCTCCTGAATCGCGGCCTGCACCTTGATCTTGGAGTCCTTGACCAGCTTCACGATGGCCTTGGCCTTCTCGCTCTCGATGCCTTCTTTCACCTTGACCAGGATCTTGGTCGAGCCCTTCGGGCCTTTGGTCGGGTCCTGCACGTCGAGATACTTCAAGCTCACCTTGCGACGAATGAGCTTCTCTTTCAGCACCTCGAGCGCGGCCTTGGCCCGATCTTCGGCGTTGGCCTCCACCAGCAGACCCTGCTCATTCTTTTCCAGCGTCGTCCCGGTGCCCTTGAAGTCGAAGCGCTGAGACACTTCCTTCTGGGCCTGCAGTAGGGCGTTCTGGACCTCCGACCACTCGACCTTGGACACCACGTCGAAGGACGGCATGGCTTACAGGTCGACGGCGGGATCCGTCGGTAGATTGAGCAGGAAGGAACGCGCAGCGCCGACCAGGAAGATCGACCCCGTCACGACGACCACACCGCGGGTCCCCACCAGCGCGCGCGCGCGGGCGAGGGCGTCGGGCACGGTGGCGCAGACTTCACCGGTCGAGACCTTGGCCATCTCGTGTGGATCCACGGCCTTGCTGATCGGCGGCGCCACGTACACGCGGTGACCGGCCACCTGCTCCAGGCGCTTGAGCATGGCGCGCCAGTTCTTGCTGTTGATCGCGCCGAAGACGAGCGCGATCTCGCGCTTCGACTCGATCTCGCCGAGCACCGACGGATCGAGCGAGTGGCTGAGCGCGACGGCGCCGTCCGGATTGTGTGCGCAGTCGAGCAGCGTCAGCTCCTGACCGTTGCGGTGCAAGAGCTCGTTGCGGCCGGGCCAGATCGTCTGCTCGACGCCCTGCGCCAGCACCTCCTGGCTGAAGCCGAGCTCGCGACCGGCGGTGACGGCGACAGCGAGGTTCGAGCCGAGCAGCGCCACGCGCGGGTAGGCGAGGGGAGCGCCGGGGATGGGCTCGGGGCTGCCGAGCTGCAGGATCCTGGCGCCGACCTCGTTGACGCGAGCCTCGATCACCGCGCGCGCGTCGGGGTGGAGCTTGCCGAGCACCACGGCGCAGCCCGGCTTGATGATGGCGGCCTTTTCGACGGCGATCTTGGCGAGTGTATCGCCGAGCTCTTCCTTGTGATCGAAGGCCACGCGCGTGATGCAGGCCACGCGCGGCGCCGGGATCACGTTGGTGGCGTCGAGCCGTCCGCCCAGGCCGACCTCGAGCACGGCGAGCTGCACGCCCGCCTCGCGGAAGGCCAGGAAGGCTGCCAGCGTTGCGACCTCGAAGAAGGTGAGGTCCGGCGCCTGATCCATGACCTGGTTGAGCAGGCGCACGAGCGTGGCGTCGTCGATCGGAACGCCGTCGATCTGGATCCGCTCGGCGAAGCGCGACAGGTGCGGGGAGGTGTAGAGGCCGGCGCGCACTCCGCCAGCACGGGCCATCGAGGCCACGAAGGCGCAGACGGTGCCCTTGCCGTTCGTGCCCGCGACGTGCACCGCGGCGAAGCTCCGCTCCGGGTTACCGAACAGCGCACACGCGGCTTCCATGCGCTCGAGGCCGAGACGGCGCCCGCGAGGGATGAGGGCGTACAGTCGCTCCAGCGTGGTTTTCAGATCACTCAATGCGGTCACTCACTTACGATCGCCCGACAGGTGCCGGAGCAGCGTGCCGAGGGTCGCCCTGAGCTCTGACCGCGGCACTATCGTGTCGACCATACCGTGTGAAAGCAGGAAATCCGAGCGCTGAAAGCCCTCGGGCAAGGTCGTGCGCAGGGTGCTCTCGATGACACGCGGGCCGGCAAAGCCGATCAGAGCGTTGGGCTCGGCAATGTTCACATCGCCGAGAAAAGCCGTCCCGGCAGCGACGCCACCGGTGGTCGGGTGCAGCATCAGGCTGATGTAGGGCTTTCGGACCGCGCGGAAGCGGGAGAGCGCCGAGACCGTCTTGGCCATCTGCATCAGGCTCAAGATGCCTTCTTGCATGCGGGCGCCGCCCGACGCGTGCAGCAAGAGCACGGGCAACTGCTCGGCGGTCGCGCGCTCGAACAGGCGCGTGATGCGCTCGCCGACGACGGAACCCATGCTGCCGCCCATGAAGCCGAAGACGAAGCAGCCGTAGGCCACGCCGAGTCCTTCGAGATGGGCCGCGCCGATCTCGATCGCCTCGCTCGCCTGGGTCGCCTTGCGGGCTCGCGCCACGCGCTCCGGGTAGGTCTTGCCATCCTCGAAGGCGAGCGGATCGGCAGGCTGGATGTGGTCGTCCCACACCTCCAGCGCGGCGTCGTCGAGCAGGAGCTTGCGCCACTCGCCCGCCGACATCGTGTGGTGGTGACCGCAGGCTCCGCAGACGTGCCAGCGCGACGCCAGCTCCTCCACGGTCGAGAGCACGCCGCAGCCAGCGCATTTCTTGAACAAACCCTTACCGACTGAGCGCTTCTCTTCGCTCGTGGTTTGGGGGGGAGTACGTTCCGGGAAGGCCACCGCCAACGGAATAGTTCTGGAGGCTGGTTAGGGTTCTGCGAGCAGCCCCGGCCCCTGGGGGGCTGCCTCACGTCGGGGGAATGGTGCGAGGGTTGTCGGCCAGAGTGGTACAAGCCCGCGCCGGGTGCAACTCATTCAGCGGAAAGCCGTGCAGTAACAGCCGAATGCGCGGGCACGCGAATGCGGAACCGGCCCGGTGTCCCGGTTTCCGCCTGGCGCGCGGGGCGCTTGAGAGGCCACGGTCGCCGGGGGAAACTGCCCGCCCCATGAACGAGCGGGCCTCGCAGAGAGCGTCTTCCCCGACCGCACCGCTGATCGGCCGTGACGTCGAGCTGGCCTTGCTGAAACAGGCCTACGACGGAGCTCTCGCCAGCGCCGAGGCGAGGGTGGTCACGGTCGTGGGCCCTGCTGGCGTGGGCAAGTCGCGGCTCGTCGAGCAAGTGCTGACGGAGCTGTCTGCCGCGCGACCACCACGCGCCTACCGCGGCTCGGCGCGCCCACAGAGCTACGCGGTCTTCTCGAGCGTGTTGCGCTCGCGCTTCGCCATCAACGACGGACTCTCGCACGAAGCGGCGGTGCTGCGCGTCAGGGACCAGGTGGCGGCGGTGCTCGACGACCGACGCGTCGGTGACGTTTGTTTCTTCCTGGGCGAGCTCATGGGCGTGCCCTTCGCCGACAGCCCGCTCACGCGCGCGCTGGCACACGATCCGGCGCAGGCGAAGCTCCTGCAGCGCGCCGTGGTGCGCAGCTTCTTCGAGAGCGACGCGCGGCATGGTCCCGTCTGTTTGGTGTTCGACGACCTCTACCAGGCGGACGACGACTCGATCGAGCTGCTCCGCTACCTGATCGAGAACCTCAAGGGGCCGATCCTGCTGGTCTGTCTGGCCCGACCGGAGTTCTTGAGTCGGCACGAGGGCTGGAGCGAAGTCGGCGGCAAGCGGCACGAGACGATCGAGCTCGGGCCCGTCTCCGAGCAGGATGCCACCGTCATCATGCAGGCCCTGCTTCGGCTCTGCGACGGCGGTCCGCCGGAGCGCTTGACCCAGGCCGGCGTCGGCATGGCCGGCGGCAACCCGGGCCTGCTCGAGCACATGGTGAGGATCTTCTTCGATTCCGGCGTGCTGATCGAGAAGATCGACGAGAAGACCGGCGTGAGCTGGACCGTGGACCTCGATCGCCTGGCCAGCGTGCGCCTGCCGCTGACCGTGGCCGACGCGATCTCGGCGCGACTCTCGGCGCTGTCACCCGCGGAGCGGCGCCTGCTCGAGCACGCGGCGGCGATGGGCAGTGTTTTCTGGCTGGGAGCGCTGGTGGCCCTGGCCCGCATCGACAAGAAGCCGCCCGAGCTCTGGCACCCGAGCGAGACGCGCGACGTGCAGGAGATCGAGCGGCTGCTCGCCGATCTGGTGCGCCGCGACTACCTGCTGGCGCTGCCGGATTCGGCCTTCAGCGACGAGCGCGAGTACATCTTCAAGCACAACCTCGAGCGCGAGCGCGTGGCGTCGCTCACGCCGCCGGCCGCCGGCCGCCGCTACCACCAGACCATCGCCGACTGGCTGGCGCAGAAGGAGAACGTGCGCAGCCAGGAAGAGTATTCGGCCATGTTGGCCCGGCACCTCGAGTCCGCGGGCTGCCTGACGCGCGCCGCGTTCACCTACATCGAGTCGGGCGACACCGCGCGCAAGCACTACGCCACCAAGCGCGCCCAGGACTACTACCAAAAGGGCCTAGACCTGCTCGGCGAGGACGACGCCCGCTGTCGCATCGACGCCCTGCACAACTACGGCGACGTGCTCTCCCTGCTCGGTCGCATCGACGACTCCATGGCCGCGTTCCGCGAGATGCTGTCCATCTCCTACCGGCTCGGGCTCAAGGCCAAGGGCGGCGCAGCGCACAACCGCGTGGGCAGGCTGTTCCGCGACACCGGCTCGCTGACGCAGGCCCGGCAGCACCTCGAGACGGCGCTGTCGCTGTTCCAGGCCATGGGCGATCAGCGCGGCGTGGCCTCGTGCCACGACGACATCGGCAAGCTGCTCTGGATGCGCGGCGAGTACGAGCACGCCCTCGAGCAGATGAAGATCGCGCTCGACATGCGCAAGGAGCTCGGCGACGGCCGCTCGATCGCGCTCTCGCTCAACAACATCGGCCTGGTCTGGCGCGATCACGGCCAGGAGGCGCAGGCGCGCGAGGCGCTGGAGGCGTCGCTCAAGATCCGCCGCGAGCTCGGCGATCCGCTGGGCATCGTGGGCAGCTTGAACGACCTCGGCGAGCTGTCGCTGGAGCAGGGCCAGGCGCAGACGGCGCTGTCGCTGTTCAAGGAGGCGCACACGCTCGCCACCGACATCGGCGAGCTCAACCGCATCGCCGACGTGCTCACCAACATCGGCGATGCGGAGCTCCGCCTGGGCAACCCCGACGAGGCCGTGCGCGTGCTCAAGCAAGCCGAAGAGCTGTGTGACGAGGCCGGCGACAAACTGCACCTGGCCGAGGCCAAGCGCGGACTGGCCAAGGCCTACCTCGAGCTCAAGGATCTCAAGCGCGCGCGCGAGTCGATCAAGCGCGCCGTGGATCTCTTCGGTCAGGTGCGCAGCAAGCCGCACCTGGCACTGGCGCTGCGCACGCTCGGCGAGGTGACCGGGGCCGGCGCCTGGGGCGACGGGCACGAGGTCAAGGCCGTCGACTACTTCATGCGCTCGATCGCCATCTGCAAGGAGATCGGCAACGAGCTCGAGGTGGCCAAGAGCTACCTCGCGTTCTCGAACTACGTCTTCAGCTCGGCGCACTACAAGCACAACGCCGACATCCAGCGCGAGGCCCAGAAGCTCAAGGGCATGGCCGAAGAGATCTTCGAGCGCCACCGCATCACTTCGCGTCCGGGGGGCGCGCTGCCGTGACCCGCACGGTGCAGGTACGCGTCAAGCGCGAGGGCCCGGTGGCCGTTCCGCTCCCGGAGTATCAGACGGCACACGCCGCAGGCATGGACCTTTGCGCCGCCATCGCCGAGCCGTGGCAGCTCGCGCCGGGCGAACGGCGGCTGGTCCCGACGGGGCTCGCGATCGAGCTGCCCGAGGGCTACGAGGCGCAGGTGCGGCCGCGCTCGGGCCTGGCGCTGCGCCACGGCATCGGCATGGTGAACTCGCCCGGCACGATCGACGCGGACTATCGCGGCATGGTCGGCGTGATCTTGATCAACCTGGGCCAGGAGCCGTTCGTGATCGAGCCGCTCGCGCGCGTCGCGCAGCTCGTGGTCGCGCCGGTGGTGCGAGCCGAGCTCGAGCTCGTGGAAGCCCTCTCCGGCAGCGATCGCGGCGCGGGCGGCTTTGGTTCCACCGGCGGTAGCGGACGCTGACATGACCTTCGCCAGGCTCGCCGCGCTGCTGTGCTCCGTTCTGCTCGCGGTGGGTTGTGGCAACGGCGACGGCGACGGCGGCGGTGGTAGCGCCGGCAGCAGCAGTCAGGCTGGGTCCGGCGGCAGCGGCAACCAGACCTCGGACTGCGCCAACGTGGGCTGTGCGCCGCCGCCACACTGCGCCGACGGCTGTCAGGAGACCTGTGGCTGCTGCAGCAGCGCCGACGGCGAGCTCAACGAGCGCACCGGCACGAGCTACCGCTGTGAGGGCGGTTGTTATGCGCCGCTCGCCGCCGCCGTCGACTGGGTACGTCTGCAGCTCGACGAGGGCTGGGGTCCGTGCCCCGGCGACGAGATCTGCGCCGAGCAGTGGATCGCTAGACCGGATGGGAGCATCGAGACCACCAAAGGCGGCGAGATGCAGAGCGCCACGATGCCCAACGCCGATCGCGAGGCGCTTGCGGTCATCATCGCCGATCCGGAGTTCTTGAGCGGCATGATGAGCGGCTTCGACTGTGGGATCCCGCCCTCGGACGTCGCTTACAACATGACGCTCGAGCTACCGGACGGGGAGTACGTCGAGGACGTCACCGGCTGCGTGCTCACGGGTCCCGCGGGTAATGCAGCCGAGCGCGCGGTCGAGCTCGTGTCCAAGTACTGACGGGAATTACTCGATCAGCGGGAACACGGCGGTCGGGATCTTGGGGTGGAGGTCCGCCCAGGGATCGACGATCTCCTCCGTCTCGTACAACGCCACCGCCGACGAGCCTGCCCAGGGATCGACGATCTCGACCATAGGCTCGAATGCTGCGACCGCGAGCGTCGGCGGCGGAACGCGCTCACGCCAGGGATCGACGACCAGCGGCTCGGCCGCGCTGGCACTCGAGGTGCCAAGCAGGAGGACCATGCCGAAAATCGCGCAGCGCAAGGCTAAACTGTACGCGAACCGGGCCCCCATCGCAAAGCTCGGTCAGCCTTCGCCGCGTTTGATGCCGTAGGCGCGGATCTTCTTGTGAAGGTTCGTGCGCTCGACCCCGAGGATCACCGCAGCTTTCGAGATGTTCCAGTCGAGCTCCTTGAGCGTCTCGACGATGTACGAACGCTCGGTCGACTCGCGGTACTCGCGCAGGGTGAGGCGCTCCTTGGTGGCCGGCGGCGCGGCAGAAGGCGGCGCGTCGTCGTCGGCCTCGGCCTCCTCGTCGAACGGGCTCGTGTGCGGATCTTCTGGCAGGTCGGCGACAGTGATGGTGTCGCCCGACAGGATCGCGGCGCGCTCGATCACGTTCTTGAGCTCGCGCACGTTGCCGGGCCAGGGCCGGCGCATCAGCGCCTCGTACACGCTCTGATCCAGGCGCTTGGGACGCAGGCCGTTCTCGTTGCAGAACGAGGCCACGAAGGCGTCGGCCAGGAGCGGGATGTCGTCGCGCCGTTCGCGCAGCCCCGGGGCGCGGATGGGGAAGACGTTGAGGCGGAAGAAGAGATCCTCGCGGAAGTTGCCCGAAGCGACCTCCTTGCCCAGGTCCTTGTTGGTGGCCGCCAGCACGCGCACGTCGACGTGGATCACGTTCTCGGAGCCGACGCGCACGATCTCGCCGTTCTGCAGCGCGCGCAGCACCTTGGCCTGCGCCGCCAGATCCATGTCGCCGATCTCGTCGAGAAAGAGCGTGCCGCCGTGGGCCTGCTCGAAGAAGCCGCGCTTGCGGCCCTGCGCGCCGGTGAACGAGCCGCGCTCGTGCCCGAAGAGCTCGCTCTCGATCAGCTCGCGCGGGATGGCGGCGCAGTTCACCTTGACGAAGGGCGCGTCCTTGCGCGGGCTCAGCCGGTGGATGGCGCGGCTGACGAGCTCCTTTCCGGTGCCGCTCTCGCCGGTGATGAGCACGCTGGCCTTGGTCGGCGCGACCTTGTCGATGCCCTGGAACAGCCGCTGCATCGGCGCGGCGGTGCCGATCATCTCGAAGCGCGCCTCGAGCTCGGCGCGCATGTGCTTGACCACGCGGCTCAGGCGCGCGGTGTGGATGCAGTTGGTGACGCTGACGAGCACGCGCTCGCGGTTGAGCGGCTTCTCGAAGAAGTCGCTGGCGCCGAGCTTGATCGCGGCCACGGCGTCGTGAACGGTGGCGTGCCCGCTGATCACGATCACCGGCAGCTCGCGCGTGGCCTCGTCGCCGCGCAGCTTTTCGAGCGCCTGCAGGCCGGTGATGCCGGGCAGCTTCAGATCGAAAATGGCGAGATCGACCGGCGCGGCGCCGCTGGCCAGGATGCCGAGCGCTTGCTCCCCGGACTCGGCCTCGACCACGCGGAAGCCCTCGCCACTCAGCACCATCTCCAGCGTCCGCCGGATGTTCTTCTCGTCGTCGACGACGAGAACGGTCGGGGCGACGGTAGCGAGGGGAGCGCTTTCGGGGGCTTGATCCATGGCTTCAGGGCTTGGCCGCAGGGGCCGGAGCGCTCGTCTCGGGACCGAGCTGGGCCAGGAGGTTCTTGGCCGGCAAGGTGAAGGCGCTGTCCGGGTACTCCCTGAGCACGCGCTGCAACGCGCCGCGCGCCTTCGTGCCGTCTTTCTGCTTCATGTAGATCTCACCGAGCAGCACCAGCGCTTCCGGCTCGAGGCCGGAGCGGGTGAAGGTCTTCAGGGCGAACTCCACGCGATTGACCGCGGCCTTGAAGTTGTCTTCGCGCAGGTAGAAGCGCGCCACGTAGAGCTCGTGCCGCGCGAGCAAACCCATCACCACGGCCAGCATGTAGCCGAGCTCGTTGCGATAGGGGCTGGTCGGGTAGTCCCCGAGGTAGTTCTGAATGCTGTCGAGCGCGTCGTTGACGCTGGCCAGATCGCGCTCCTCGAGCGGCGGGAGCAGCGTCGACTGGCTCACCGAGTCGTACTGGGACTTGGCCACCCAGTAGCGCGCGTAGGGGACCTCGGGGTCGTTGGGGTAGTCGTGAACGAACGACTTGTAGCCGCTGATCGCCTCGGCAAACTTCTCTTGCTTGTAGTTGGCGTCGGAGAGCCGGAGCTCGGCCAGGCGTGCGTAGCGGCTGTAAGCGTACTTGCGCCGCACCTCGTTCATCAGCTCGTCCACGCCTTCCCAATTGCCGCTCTCCAGCGCCCGCATGCCGCGCTCGTACTCGCGCTTGGCGTTCTCGGAGTAGTCGAGCGCGCTGTCCGCCTGCAGATCGTCGCTGGCGCAGCCGGGCAAGCCGAGCGCCAGGGTCAGGGGAACCGCCCGGAGGAAAGCGAAAATCAGGCCAACGCGCCTGGGATGGATGGATGGGGGCAGGGAAGAAGAGTGAGCCGTCACAGCGAAACCAGCACCGTCTGTTAGCGAGGGGATGGCACGGGGGCAAGCATGGGGTAAAGATGCGGCTCGAACTGGCTGCTCGAACCCGTTCCGTGGTTGTTCGGACCGGCCCCAGTAGAGGTAGGCGATGCTCGAGAAGGTACCCATGACCCCCGGCGGAGCCCAGAAGCTCCGTGACGAGCTGGCGCGGCTGAAGGAAGAGCGCCCCAAGATCTCCAAGGAAATCGGGATTGCCCGCGATCATGGCGACCTCAGCGAGAACGCCGAGTACCACGCCGCCAAGGAGCGGCAGGGTTTGTGCGAGGCGCGCATCAAGGACATCGAGGACAAGCTCGCCCGCGCAGAGGTGATCGACCCCAGCAAGCTCAGCGGCGATCGCGTGCGCTTCGGCGCCACGGTCGGGGTCACCAACCTCGACACCGACGAGGAAACCACCTACCAGATCGTCGGCGCCGACGAGGCCGACATCAACCAGGGCCTGATTTCGGTGTCGGCGCCGCTGGCGCGCGCGCTGATCGGCAAGTCCATCGGTGACGAGGTGGTCGTCAACCTGCCCGCCGGGACCCGCCGTTACGAGATCGGCAGCATCGATTTCCGCTAGGCCCTGGGCGTGATCCGAATCCTCTCGCTGGCGATCTTGGCCGCCTGGTTGGTCGTCGGCGCCGAGCTCGCGGTGGTGGCGCTCGTGCACTGGCCGCGGGTGGCCAGCGTGTGGGAGCTCTCACGCGGGGGCCTGTTCATAGCGCCGATGGCGCTGTCCGCCGCCGCCGCGCTCGGCCTGGTCGGGCTGCTCCTGATC